>JALZJW010000017.1 GCA_030859565.1 Pseudomonadota bacterium | reverse complement strand
AATACCGAGAGATCCACCTCGTGGTCTATCAGATAATTCAACGTGTACTCGAAGGTGCCCGGGAGAATCTGCTCCCGAAAGGCAATCGGAAGGAGCTTATGCTGATCGTAAGAATAGTCTTTGTAAGGGAATTATATACTTGACTCCCTCACCAGTTAGGTATACAATTTCTTCCTGATATAGGAAACCGCACATGGACGACAAAATTACCATTAGCACCTTTCAGCTTTTCAAGATGTTCCCCGATCAAGGAACGGCACGCAAGTATCTTGAGGAGCGTCTTTGGCCAAAGGGCGTGAAGTGCCCGACCTGCGGAAGCGCAGAGCGCATCACTGTCCGCAAAGACGGCTTCTATCGCTGTAACGCATGCAAGGAAGATTTTACCGTTCGCACCGGCACAATCTTTGAGCGGTCACATGTTCCGCTGCACAAATGGGTTTACGCGATGTATCTGCTGGTCACGTCGCGTAAAGGTATTTCGTCGCTTCAGCTTTCCAAGGAGATTGGCATCACGCAGAAGTCGGCTTGGTTCGTTCTGCACCGGCTCCGCGAGGCTTGTGGTAATGACCTGACGGTGCTGCGCGGAGTGGTTGAGGTTGATGAGACCTACATTGGTGCGAAAGAGAAGGGTAAGCATTCTGGGAAAAAGCTTCGCGCCGGTCGCGGCACCGTCGGCAAGATCCCGGTAGTCGGAATGCGTGATCGCAGCGGTCGCACGAAGGCAAAGCCTATCGCAATTGCCGACACCCGCAATTTGCACGCTGCCATCCTTGAGAATGTTGAAGTCGGATCAATGCTCCATACTGACGAACACGCGGGTTATCAAGGACTCGGCGGCATGTTCTACGACCACAAGACAATCAATCACAGCGCTGGCGAATTTGCCCGCGATGGCGTGAGCACCAATAGCATTGAAAGCGTGTGGGCCGTACTGAAGCGCGGACTGCACGGTGTATATCACCACGCCAGCGATAAACACCTCGCTCGGTACGTGGATGAGTTCACATTTCGGCTAAACGACGGAAACGTGCAACGGCACACGCTGAATAGGCTTGACAGTTTTGTGGATGCAACCGTGGGACGGCGCGTCACCTACAAGAGTCTGATCGCGTGAAGCGGCCACCGCCGGTGCTGGACAGAATTACCGATGTAGTTCTGGCTTATCGACCAAATCGAAAGAAGAAAGCAAAGTCGCCCAAGAAGGCGGCTCGAAAGAAGAGTGTCTCAGCATGATCCTTTCCGCCCAACAAATTTCGGAGGCGTACCGGAGCGGTGGAATCCTCATCGTTCCGTTCGACGAGGCGCAGGTCCAGGCAGCCACCTACGACCTTCGGGTAGGGAGCCAAGGGGCCACGACCAGCACGAAAAAAATCGTAAACATCAAGGATGTCGGCTATCTCCTGATTCAGCCAGGGGACTTTGGCGTCGTTACCGTCCTCGAAGAGATAAGATTTGGCCCCCAGCATGCGTGCGCTTCGGCCTTCGGTCCAAATACGCTCGCAAAGGGCTCGTCGCGACTACCGGACCGCAGATCGATCCCGGATATCACGGCCGTTTGATCATTGGGATAACGAACCTCACGCCACGGTCGATCTCCCTTCCGTACAAGGATGATCTGATCTCGGTCGAAATCCACCGATTGGAGCAGGCCACTCTCAAGCCCTACAGTGGTCCCTACCAGGATAAACTGGAGTTGGGGCCTGAGGAGATCGAAGCCGTAACCGAGAGCGAGGGCATGGCTCTCTCTGAAGTCCTCACCACGCTAAGATCGCTCAGCCAAAATGTGGCGGCCCTCGCCTCAGAAGTAAGGACCCTGCAATGGGCTGTCCCTGCGATCGTTACGCTTGGGTTCACGGTCATCGGAATAATCGTCGCGATCAAGTAGAGTCGGGCGCCTCGGCCGCGATCTGCGCGTTTTGGATGTTGCTATGGCCGAGGAAGGCTTGGATGTCGCGCGTCGGGCGTCAGGAAATGGGGGGACGAACCGATACAGGGGGGTGTGAATGCCCTCTACTACGGCGATAACCTGCAAGTGCTTCGTCATTCGATCGCAGACGAAAGCGTCGATCTTATTTACCTTGATCCTCCATTCAACAGTCAAGCGACCTATAACGTCCTTTTCAAAGCCACGTCTGGCGAACAATCGAAGGCGCAAATTGAAGCGTTTGAAGACACTTGGCATTGGAACGATTCAGCGGAGGTAGCTTTTGATGAGGTGATGAGCAACGGCAACAGCGATGTTGCAGAAATGCTGCGCGCTCTGCGGTCGTTTTTGAAAGAAAACGACATGATGGCCTATCTAACAATGATGGCTATTCGCCTACTTGAGCTGCATCGAGTCCTAAAGCCCACTGGCAGCCTCTACCTTCACTGTGATCCAACTGCATCGCACTACCTCAAGGTCGTGATGGACGGAGTGTTCCGTGCGGAGAATTTTCGCAACGAGGTGATCTGGAAGCGAACGGCAGCGCATAGCGCCTCGTTGCGATGGAACGACGTTCATGACACCCTTTTGTTCTACACCAAATCCGATAGCTATAACTGGAACGAGGTACTCCTGCCTCATACAGACGAACACGTGGCCCGATACAAGAATGAGGACGCGAATGGTCGCCAGTGGGCTGACGATAATCTCACCGCGCCGGGCACTCGCGGCGGCGATTCAGGGGCGGTGTGGCGTGGCTTTGATGTAACGGCCAAGGGCAACCACTGGAAAGTGAGTAATAAAGCAGTCGAAGCCATCGTCGGAAGCGAGGTGGGGGCAAAGCTGTCAACCACGCAAAAACTGGATCTACTAGACGCTAACGGCCTTATACACTGGCCCAAAAGGCGACAGGGCGGAAGCGGGTTCCCACGCTTCAAGCGGATGTTGAGTGGCGGAATAAGTATTCAAGACACTATCACCGACATACCACCCCTAAACTCCCAAGCCGCAGAGCGACTTGGTTACCCAACGCAGAAGCCGCTTGCGCTGCTGGAACGCATCATCCAGGCTTCGAGCAACGAAGGCGATGTGGTGCTCGACCCGTTCTGCGGTTGTGGCACTACTATTCACGCAGCGCAAAGGTTGCGTCGCCAGTGGATAGGAATCGACGTTACTCACCTTGCTATTTCCCTGATCGAGAAGCGCCTCAAAGACGCTTTCCCAGGCATTACGTTCGAGGTACACGGAACACCGAAAGACCTCGGAGGCGCTACCGCCCTGGCAGCCGCCGACAAATATCAATTCCAATGGTGGGCCGTGTCGCTAGTTGACGCAGTTCCTTACGGCGGCAAGAAGAAGGGAGCCGATAGCGGAATCGATGGCTTTATCTACTTCAAGCCCGATGGCAAGACGACCGAAAAGGCTATCGTTTCCGTCAAAGGTGGTGATAACGTCAGCGTTCCGATGATTCGGGACTTGGCGCATGTGGTTGCGCGCGAGAAAGCGAAAATAGGGATTTTCATTACCCTAGCAGATTCAACTAAACCCATGAACACTGAAGCTGTAAAGACAGGCTATTACGAAACGCCGTTCGGTAAGTATCCGAAGATACAAATCATAACTATCGAGGAGCTTTTTGCGGGGAAGAAGCCCAACATTCCGTTGGTAGACCCGACGGCCTTCAAAAAAGCTCAAGTTGAGAACATGACGCAGCAGGGAAGGCTGTTCTGAGGAATGTTACATTAGGGAGTCAAGTATATAATTCCCCTTTGTAACGTGCCATGGGTAGGTCATCTGTTGTTATGATCAGATAGCGTCATTCTACCATAAGACACGCAAAAAGAGACTTATTCGACAGCTTCAACGCTTAAGCTCACCGCCGGCTGCGCAGCAGAGCCTGTAGGGTGTGCACCGTGCCGTTTGCGGTGCGCACGCGGACCGAGCGTTGGGTTCACCGAACCCGGTGGGAAACATCCAGGCCATTTCGCGTGCGCACTAAAACAACTCTTGCAACCGCTCGCGCGTAAGATCACAGTCCCGAAGTATCTTAGTGAGCAGGCCTGGACCGATTGCTTCACCCGTATGAACTGTAACTACTGTCGACCGACCGTCCTCATGACGAAGAAAGTGGTGACTACCTTTAATCCGTATGACCTCGAAGCCCGCTTTGCTGAGTGCCGCTATGAGTTGCTTACCAGTGAGGATGGGAAGCTTGCTCACGCGGCAACCGTGACTCGCTGAACTCCAACAAAATCCAGCGACTCAGGCGACGTGCCTTCAACTTCCAGACAAAGCTCGATAGCTTCACGGATGCGCTGCATGAGTACATCGAGCGATTTCGCCTGGGTATGGCATCCAGGTAGCGAGGGAACGGAAGCTATGAAATAGCCTTCGCCATCACGCTCAATGATGACATCAAACTGATGAGCCATAAGTGACTACCTCCTAAGGCTTATTGTATACGAAAGGATTCCGAGTAGCCTGCGACAGGCTCTAACGGCCGCGCCGCCGGTCCTCTTTTTCGCCCTTGCCTTTAATGAGTAATGCCATTGTGTTCTCAGAGCTTGTGAATCAATCTATCGCGCATCCCGATCGCTGCGGCGCGCATGCTCGTTTCTCGCCTGTCGTCTTGGGTAACAGGCGCGACGTTAGGAGCATTCTGTTGACCCAATGGTTAGGTCACTTTCTTTCCAATTGTTGCGCCACTTGTTCATTGACTACGTACTTGGTCCTTCTCTGCGCAATACCAAGGGATAGCTGCCCGTGAGCGTTCTCCATTTCGTGGTCTTTACGGCGCTTCGCGAAATTCTGATATTCCGGTTCACAACCGAGCTCACGACTAAGCGCGTGAAGATCTAGCCGCTTCAGTATCTCAACCGTGATCGGTCGCTTGTCCGACCAGAAGATCATCGATTTAAGGAACTGCGATGCGGGTTCTGAATTAACCAGTCCTGCCACGAAGCGAGCTTCGGACTCTGACCAACATGGGAGGAAGTAGGTGGTGTCGTCCAAGACCACGGCTTTGTCGCGAAATGGCTCTACTACCTGAAAGGACAGCCGCTTATAGAAGCCTGAGATGGCTACTTTCCAACCTGAGAACGAGTAGTCACCAACACCAAAAATCGAATACGTCGGTCGATTGCGGTAGATGGAGCTCCCTCTTTTCTCAAACAGGTCGCTATGCGACTCGAGGTAACGCCAGGCTCTTGGAGCAATTTTCTTGATTGGATTGGTGTCTTCTCCCACGTATTTCTGCGTTACCAGCATGTACTTGCGGCCATAGCGAATCTGCCCATTCCCGATGTCCGAACTCTTCAGCATCGGATAAACATAGTCGTCCTCAAGAGCAACTAGCTCCCCCATAGCGTTACGGTATTTGTTGTCTTCTGGCTCAAGCTCCATCACCTTGGAACAGTCATGCTTGATCCCAGATCTCCAGGTGTAGACATGATCACTACCGTTAAGATGGCGCCACTTGCTGTACTGCGCCACGTTGGAAAGGACGATTGCGTCGTGGTAGCCGATCGTCTGGGACGGCCTTGCAGAGTCAAGCGCGTTGTAAACCGCGCAATCGACCGCATGACTTCCTTGAAGCAAATCGATTACGAGAAAACATGCATCCACGGATGCACCGAAGTGCTTCTGCGCGTCGACCATAAACATGCTTGAGCTGGCAACGGGAAACTTGTACTTCCACGCGTGGAGTAAAACCTTTCGTGCAACAGCGGCCTTACATAAAACGGCTATTGCACCGCGCCGATCTTTCAGCCACTCCAGGTGCTGTAATAGCATCCATTCCGAAATATCAAAGTTACTCTTGCCTGTGATGGCATCGTAGCCGCGGCGCTGCTGGAAATTCGACTTGCTTGGGACATTCGCACTTGCTAATAGAGCAAGCTCTGAACTCGTGACCCATGGTGGATTGCCGAGTATAAGGAGCGGCTGCGGTAACTCGGCTAGGAGCGCATCCCAGTTGAGCTCGAAAAAATCTTCGTGAATAAGGTCAATATCGTCCGGTCGGCTCGATGCCAAGACCCGAGGTTCGAGCCCTGCCAAATGCTTCGGATTTACGTCTACCCCAACGTACCGTTGGGCATGTGGAAATGCCTGAATCGCCACCAGCAAGAACGCACCCTTGCCGCAGGTTGGCTCCAGAACAGACCGCGGATTGATGCCCGTTCTTCGCAGTGCCCCGACCGCTGCTTCGGCAAGTGGCAAAGGTGTTTGGAAATCACCGAATTCCCACTTCTCTTTTGTTTTTCTTGCCATCTTGGCGCTACCTTATTCGACGAATACCGTCGACCTTCCCCGCTTCTTGAATTACACGGCCATACTGAAGCCGCCACTGAAGTGCGTTGGATATCGTTAAGTAACCTTGTTTCGGAGGGTTCTTGATTACTTCCTCGGCAATCGAGCGTGCCTCAATGTCGTCGACTGGTAGATTCTTGTCTTGCATAAACGCGATGAGATCATCAACGTTTCCGTCGTTCTCAAGAATTTGCAGGAGGCCTTTCGTCATTTGAAAGTCTGCTGTTCTCTCTTGTTCGACAAAAATGGTGTGTTGCATGTCAAGACGCGCGGTGCGGCCCTTGCTGTCATCCTTCTTTTCGTAAACGAAGACCAAGAGGTTATAGCCTAAGCCATATATCTTCTGCCTCGCTGATGTGAATGGGCTAGATGACTGTGGCTGCTTGATGCTTGTGACCTTTATATCTACGCCCAAACCCGGGAAATCAATTCCGGAGGCGGAGTTGCCCGGTTCATGGTCGTACTTCGCGATCAAGTAGTAGGTGAATTTGTGCTCCAGATAGGTCCCCACCGCTTTCCCGTCGGTCACACCGTAGAGACTTGGCTCGTCGTAGATACTCTCGACCTCCGCGAAGAGAGCAGCTTCAGCCACGAGTGTTCTGATATCAAGCTTCGTTTTCTTGGCCATATCCCCGATGCACAGCGATTGTCACTAGTGGTGTCTAACGCGTTGATATGTTTGGTAGCTCGCTCCGCGGTTCCTGGCGCTCGGGGTTCCTCGCGACGATTTATTCATAACCTCTCAAGTGCCGAATGTAAAACTAACAGCTCGCCCTTTCCGCCGAGCGCGAGATCGCCGCTAAAGCGCCCCGCCTCGGGCCCGATATCACACAGCAAGGGGAGCCTGTAGGGTGTGCACCGGGCCGTTACGGGTGCGCACGCGGACCGAGCGTTGGGTTCACCGTAGCCGGTCGAAAACATCCAGGCCATTTTGCGTGCGTACAGCGCACCCTTGCTGCATGCCGTCGTTAGAGAGCCTCCTTGAAGTAATCTCCGGACAAGATCTCCTTCTTGTCGGTAGTCGAGCCCCTGTAGACATAAACCCATACATTGTCTCTTGTGCCGGATTCCAGGACAATGTCTTTCTCGACCCTCTCGAACGCGTGCGGCTCGGGGTCATTCGGCCCACAACCCTCGAAGTCATCTAGGCGAGCCAGAGCGTCAGGTGGATTCTCGAAAGCATACACCTCCCCGTGGATCCACGAGCCGGGGTCGCGGGACGGCACAAGGCCCGGATATTCGCCCAGGTGAAAGAGTCGTCCTTGCACTCGCGCACGCCCAACGAACCTCGCTTCACGCGCGAGCATCTGGGACACGCCGTTCCCGCTGTCTTTCCGGAGAGTCCCGTAGACGAATAGTCGACTTGTCATTGCTGACCCTAGCGATTGACCTCCTCGAGAAGGAGGTCAGTGACTCGAATCCCTGATCCTTAATAAACTTTCGGGCTCCTCGGCAGAATCTATGGGTATTCCGTTAACTCCCTCTCCCACCGGGAGAGGGCGGGGGTGAGGGGATCTCAACCAAGGCAGCGCGAATACTCTCCAACACCGCCTCAGGATCTCCAAGCACTTCATGATTCCAAAATCGAAGCACGCGATAACCCACTACCTTGAGATATTCAGTCCTCTGCAAGTCGTTCGAGACCTGCTCGGCATGTTGGCCACCATCGACCTCGATGACAACTTTGGGCTCCAAGCAGAGGAAATCCACGACGTAGGGTCCAAGGACCTGTTGACGTCGAAACTTGACGCCGTCGAGTCGTCGACCGCGCAATCGACTCCACAAGCACCGCTCCGCCTCGGTCGAATTCTTCCGCAGCGCCCGGGCCAGACTGTTCATCGGTCTCTCTATCCCCTCACTCCTGCCCTCTCCCCGGCGGGAGAGGGAGTTAACCGTGGCGCACTTGCCTTGCCTCGAAATCTCGAACCTGAAAACTCGTGGCCAGGCCTAAATAAACAGACCCATTATCATGCGATCCTTGCCAGACCGTCTCTCCACTGACCCACAAATTCTGCGGAAGAGCCAACTTTCGGAGCCAATCGTGGGATCTGACATTCTTTAGGTACTCGAACAGCATGTGAAATATCACGAAGTGAAATCTGACCGAGGCGCCACACGGAACCCACGAATTCGAAGAAGTTCAGTAGGTGATGACCGCGAGGATACTCTCCATCACGAATTCCTCTTGGGCTCTCTAACGCGTTAATATGTCTTCTCGCTCGCTCCGCGGCTTCTGGCGCTCGGGGCTGGTCGAGACGATTTATTCACAATCTTTCAAAGCGCCGAATGTAAAACTAACAGCTCGCCTTTTCCGCCGAGCGCGAGATCGCCGCTGAAGCGCTCCGCCTCGGGTCCGATATCGCGCAGCAAGGCGAGCTTACGGTAGGAGTTGCTCAGTTGCCGGAACAGCAAACGCAGAAACTCCATCTTGAGGAGGCCGCAGGAATTGAAGGTGGCGCTGATCCCGGCGGGCTTGCGGGCGAACACGATCGTGCCCCGGCGCATACCAATCCCGGGGTAGCATCCGCTCTGTCCTAACACCAGGATGGTTCCCCCTTTCATTCGGCTGCCGCAATAATCGCCGCTATTGCCGCGCACGAAGATGATCCCGCGCCGCATGCGGTCGCCGACGCGTGCACCCGCATCGCCCGAGACGATGATGACTCCCTCCGACATGCCCTCGAGCGCGCCGGCCTCGGCGCCGCCGAGGAAGTCCCCGGCATTGCCATTTACCTCGATGTAACCACCGCGCATCCCGCGTCCGGTTCCATGACAGGCCGATCCGCGCACCGCGATCGTCCCGCCGCGCATGTTGCGGCCGACATCGTCACCGGCGCGGCCTTGTACCGAGATGCTCCCAAAGCTCATCGCCATACCGATGCCGTACAGTTTATCGCAAGCGCGCCGGATGTGGATCACGCTCGTGTCCTCGCCCTGGACCTCGAAAAGCTCATGCAGGCGCAGGGAGCGGTTACCGCAGGTGAGCTTGATTTGCTCGATGGCGGCGCGGCCCAATGCCTGTAAGCCATCGGGCGTGAGGCGCCCGATATCCACCTCTTGGGCCGGGCGCCTCCGCAGCGTGAGCGTGAGCGGGGTCAAGCGAGGATCTCCCGCAAGTGAAAATGATAGGGACCCAATCTACCGCCGAAATTCCCGGCGCTGATGCGGTAGATCCCCTTTTGCGGGCCGAACTTACACACGGTTTCGATTCCGGCCCGTATCGATTCACGGATGGCCTCTTGATCGAGCGCATCGACGACCACCTCCAGCACCGAGCCGACCTCGGGGGTCAAGCTCGAGCGTACCCGGCCCTTCAAGGTGGGACAATACGCGTCATTGGTGGAAGCTTTCATAAACTTGTACTTCGAGCCCACCTTGGAACCGGAGCCGACGATACCCCCCGGGAAGCAGGTGACGGCGCGCGGCACCCGGCGAATGGCTTTAACCGCCTGTTCACAGGCCGTCAACGCATGCCGCGTGGTTTTCGCGAATACCAGGAAATTGCCGCCCCCAACCGCGTTCGCGACCCCGGTCTTTTCTTCACAGACAAATTCCCCATGCATGACGGGAATGCGCCAATAACGGATGCCGTCGATACGCTTGGCGATCTGATAGCCGTCGCCGAAGAACCGGATACTGCTTCCGAGCTTGATAGAGGGCTCGCAACGCAGCCCCGCGAAACAAGCGCTGGTCGCGGTGGTCATGACCGATTGCCCGACCCGGCGCAGCACCTGATCCGCCAGTTGTTTCACGGACATCGCGAAGATGATGACCGCGATCCCCGGCCGGCCGTCGGGCGTATCCATGGGATCGAGCTCGCACTCGATGTCCGCCTCGCACCCGCAGGCGATGACCGAGGAGGCAAAGCCGGTGAGCGAATTGGCCGCGCGGTAGGCCGACTTCAAGGTCATCGCGGTGATGATGAGCCGCGTCGCCTTCATCGGAAAGGCTTCGGCGAACGTGTCCTCGATATAGACGCCGTTGAGGTTCATGCGGCCTGCCGCGCCTTGCAGTTGGCGATCACAATCCGGCCGCGACCTTCGCCGGCGATCTCCTCATCGCGGAGTTTCCTATTCTCCCATCCCAGCGTATGGTATTTCTCGAGATGCGGCCGCAGAATCCGGTCGATACGCTTATCGTAGTCCGGCCGGACCACATGGGTACTGCCATGAGTGATCTTGATCACTTTGCCGTTTTTCACGACCAGCTCACCGTCTTTAAATACGAACCGGGGCTGGGAGAACATCCGCTCGCGATTCGCCTGTTCCTTATAGACCGTGATGTCGGCCGCCGCGCCGGCGCCGAGGTGGCCGCGATCGGTCAATCCTAGGCTCCGGGCCGGCGCGGCCCGGGTCATGATGGCGATTTCGTACAGGCTATACTCCCGGTCGAGACTCCCGAGCGTGCTCATCGCCGCGGCGCCCCGATGGATCGTCGCCAGCCTCTCGTTACGGTAGCTCTTGTCCATCAACAAGCGGATGAGGTGCGGATAGGTCGTGAACGGCGCCCCGTTGGGGTGATCGGTGGTCAGGAAAATACGCCAGGGGTCTTTGACCAACAGAAACAATTCCAATCCGATCGCCCACTGCAGCGAGTTCACGAAGCTCTTGTCCCTGTAGCGGAACGGCACGACGCCACAGCCGGCGTCGCACTCGATGTCCATGCACACCCATTTCTTGGGATAAGCGCTGGCGCGGTTCCGGTGCTGCGCCATGGTATCGCCCGAGGCCGTGATGGTCTGGCCGAACATGATCTGACCGACGTCGATGGAGATATTCGGGTGCGCGTTGACGCTCTCGGCGATGCGCGCCGCGCCGGAGGAGAACCGGCGGTCGCCTTCCGTGCCGTAACTGTGGAATTGGACATGCGTCAGGTGCAAGGGTAGGCCGTCGCTGCCGGCGATCGTTTTCAGCGTGGTATCGACATTGCCCGCGACGCCGAGATTGCACCCGTGAACGTGCAGCGGGTGGGGCACGCCGAGATCGAAGACCGCTCGCGCGAGCCGCTGCAGAATCAAGCGCGGCGTAATCGGATAATAACAATGCTCCTCATCCAGATCGAGCATGCGTTGATTGAACTTGAAGGCGCTGATCCCGCCTGGATTGACCACCTTGATCGCGAGGGCTTGCGAGCTTTCCAAGGTCCACGCCACATAATCATTGATGAGCGCCTGTTCACGGCCTTCGGCGAGCAGCCGCAGGAAGAAATCGTCGTTGCCGAGCAGCGCATAGGCGCCCTTGTCCACGATCGGCGTATCCCCCATTTCCATGTGCGCCTGGCGCGCGTTCAGCGGCAACATTGCGGGTTCGAAGCACGCGGTGTAGCCCATTTCGGCGTACCGGTAGCCGGTGGTGATCGTCGAGGGTGTCACCAGGCCCGATCCCGAGCGCGTGATCCGTCCCGAGGCGACCGGATGGGCTGAGTGATCCTCGGGCAGCAAGACCCGGGCGATCGTCATCTTGCCCCCGCCGATATGGGTATGGATATCGATCCCTCCCGCCATGACTACGGCGCCGGAGAGATTATATTCGTGGCTCGCCTTGACGCCGCCGGGAGGCGGGGCGACGATGCGGCCGTCGCGGATGAAGATATCGCGGACCTCGCCGTTGACCCCGTGGGCCGGGTCGTAGACCTTACCGCCGCTCAAGCGCGTTAACACGCCGATGTCCTAGAGCGCATTTTGGATTTCCGTGAGTAGGTGTGCGACGCTCGGCAGGGGCGAGGTTCGCTGCCGTTCGAGGTACAACGACACCACCGAATCGAGCCGCACGAGCTGAGCCGCATGGTCAAGTCCCGGGATCGCCACCGGGATGAAAACCTCTGGCTCCTCGGGACAATGCATATTCGGGGCGCCGAGTACGACCAGGGGTTTGGCCGCCGGCGGAGGCGCCGCGCGAAACGCCGAGATCCACACGACGGCATCGGCGGACCCCGATCCGACCAAGTGGCCGGTGCTATAACGATGCGCATCATGCGCGGGATACCCCGCCGCGAACGCGGTGCGGAGCGGAAAGCCCGTCTGCCATGCGCACACGCTAACGGCCGTGATTGCGCCGTCGTTGCCGCCCAAGGGCAAACCGGAAAAACGCGTAGTGTCATTGAGATCCTTGACCAGCTCCACGCACGCTTCGACGGCAAGCTCGGCGTGAGGATAATCGAGCTCGGCGCTCGACCACGCCAGCACCCCGTAGCGGGCCGCTTTCATCTTTTCGACGATAGAATTCAAGACCGGGATCCGTACTCCGGCGATCGAGGCTGCTTGGAGCCGATACCCCGCCGCGAGCGCGCGTAACGCCGACACGATTTCGATGAGTTGCCGCGGATCGAAGCGGACGTGCAAGGGTTTTCGGCCCTCGGGGCTCGTGCCGGGCTTGGTGTTGAGGCCGGCCCCGAGGTAGATGATCTGGCGTGCGTTGCTGTCGAGCTGGAATAGCGATGCTTGGTTCCAAACCAGGCGCTCGAAAAAACGCGGATGCGCGCTCACCGCATCGGTACCTGCGAAAATAATCAGATCGGCGCGATTCTTTAACTCCGTGAGCGTGGTCGTCATCCAACCCGTGCCTTGTAGCACGCCGATATTCCGCTGGAGCGCGTTTCCGTGCATGTGATCGAGCGCGCCTCCGGTGCGTTCGGCCAGGCTGAGCACCGCACGCATCCCGCCGACATCCGTCCCCAGGCCGGCGAACAGAGGGAAGCGGGCGCCGCGAAGGATCGCCGCCGCCCGCTCGATGCACTGTTCGATCGTTGCCGGCTTGCCCTTGAGGCGCGGCTGACTCGGCCCGTCCGGGTTCTCGAATCCGGAAACTGCCCGGCCACAACCGTTCTTCAGGACGCGCACGCGGCCGCCCGCCTGCTCCACGATAAGATCATCGCACAGCAGGCTGCAGAAAGGACAGGCCGCCGCGTGCGGCGGGCGCGCCGGCTTGCCGGTTTCCCGGTTGATCGCTGCTTGAGGTACGGTCATGCTAATAATAGGTCTGCGGCAAGCTGGTATGATGACGGATCACCGCGCGAGCGTAAACCAGGATGTTGCGGTTTCTACCCGGCATGCGAAAAGGCGCGGATCATCGGGGCCGGACTGTATCCATTCGAGGGCCTCGCGTGACTTGCCGGGGTCACGGATTCGTTCGTTTAAGACTATCATTATGCTACTTTAATTTGATCTAGGAGGTAGATGTTATGAATAGTTCAGATGGCCCGCCTGATGCTCAAACGACGCCGGTGAATACATCCGAGGCTCGGTCCTCAGCAGCGACGGGCATCGCTGAGATCTCGCAGGGTATCGTCCAGCTAGGTAACGGGCTCGCTTCGATTGCCGATGGCCTGGCCAAGACCGGGCAAATAATTTTGCCGATGCAGGACATGCTCCCAGAGCTTGTCGCTGCATTGCAGGAGGTTCAGAAAGACACGAGGCGCCTCGGCGGCTTCAAAGGCCTCCTGCACCTCGCTCGGGACAAAGACTTACAACGGACAATACAGCTACTCAAAGTGATCCCGATCCTGCTGGACAGGCTTGGTGTCGGTCAGAAGTGAAATGCCACGCCGGAGATAAGGTCTTGAGTATATCGAGCTACCTTGGCATGCAGGGTAAATCTAGTGGCTGGTCCTTCAAAGCGGCCTTCTACATCTCACGCCAGCGTTTGCAATGCCTCCACGATGCGCTTGCGGTAGAACGGCAGTTGCCAACGCCGCCCGCCGACTTGATGCCACAAGAGCGCCGCTCGCACCCCCGCCAACAAAGCCGCGCGCACCTTGTTGGCGATCTCCGGATCGCGTAGAAAACGCGCATCGCCGCGCACCTGGACTCGGAATTTAAGCGTGCTCAGCGTCTCTTGGTAACTGCTGGCAATCGCCGCCAGCGTGCTATCGTCGGTAAACCCCTCCGCAGGCATCTGTTGTTGCACTGCGCGCAATCGGGTTCCGAGCAGATCTAACATGCTCTTGTTTTTGCGCAACACATTTTCCAGGTGCAACAACCCGATCACATAGGTGACTGCGTCGCCGTACTTGGGGCCGCGCCGCTTGCGATCGAAGATGTCCTTGAGTGCGTTGATGCCGAGGCTCAATCCAAAGCGGTAATCCTGCTCTCCGCCGAAGACCTCCTCTGTGCTCTGGGGGTCAAACGCGAATAAGCTCCGGACCAATGCCTTGAGGTTCTCGTTCGGAACGGCGCCGGTGTTCGCCAAGCGATCCACCAAGAGCGCGGCTTGGAACACCGCGGCAAGCGCCAGGGCTTGATCGCGTATTTGATTCTCCATAAGGAAATAGTTTCGGCGTTGTATGCAACCTGAACGACGGGTCAAAAAGTCGCGGAATTATGGCTGGGTCGACACACTTGCCACACGGGCGAAATGGGGCCGTTTAAGATCCCAGACCACCCCCAGCCGCTCGAGCAGGCACAATGCGTAGTAGGAAGGATCGAACTGCCACCAGCGGAAACCGTGGCGCACCGAGAGCGGATAGTGATGGTGGTTGTTGTGCCATCCGTCCCCCAGCGTCAGGATCGCTCCAAGGACGTTATTCCTGGAATTGTCCCCGGTCCGATACGGTTGCGTTCCCCACACGTGCACTAAGGAATTGATCGAAAAGGTGCCATGCCACAAGAACACGGTGGCGACGATGAAACCCCATAAAAAACCTTCCAATCCGAACCCGTAGACGAGCGCGGCGATGTAAAGGTTTACCGGTAACCAGGTATTCTCATTGAGCCAGGCGAGTTCGGGCAGCACGGTAAAATCCTTAATCAGCTCACTCCTTGTGTGCTTGTACTTGCGGCAAAGGATCCATCCCATATGTGACCACCAAAACCCCTTACGCACCGGGGAATGGACGTCCTGGATCTGATCGGAGTGGCGGTGGTGATGGCGGTGATGGCTGGCCCACCAAAGGACTCCCTTCTGCAGCGAGCATTCGCCCAGGAACGCCAAGAAAAAAGCAAATGGGCGGCTGGTCTTGTAGGAGCGATGCGAAAAATAGCGATGAAAGCCGGCGCTCAATGCAAACATGCGCACATAATAGGACGCGACGGCCAAGGCCAACCATTGCCACTCGAAATGCAGGGCGATGGTGTAAGCCGCCAACAGGTGTAGGACAATGAACAGGATCGTGTCTTGCCAAATTATTCTTTCGTCATCGCCGATCGCGACGCCGGTCGCGGCTTGCTGCTGTGTCATTGCCTTCAATTCACGCCCATTATGGGTCACGGGTCGATCTCCGTCCCCCGCCATGCCGCCCGCCCTTCAGCAATGCTTATAGGTCGTCACGTTGATCGCCCACCACACACCGCTCGCCTCAAGACCCAAGGGGAAGGCGAGGATCCATGCGAAAGGTATGCGCAGTATATTGAGTGGCGCGCTAAACCAAAAGACCGTCCGCGTATCTTCCGGCCAGCCGCGGTTTAATCCCCAACGCGTGCGTAGGCCAATGTTCCCGGCGCTAACCGCACCGCAAGCCCGCCGCCCGGTCCGAACGTTGATGTTTAGGGCTGAACTACCTATGGTAATGGGCGCTTCACGGGATTTATACTTGATGCGCCGTGACTCAGTGATTCATAGGGGAAGGTCCATGCAGTTGCCAACACTGGTGCCAACCAATCGCACCACAAAAAATAGAATCTTATACGCCCTTGCGCTGTTTGTTGTTACCGGGATCCTGGTCGGGACCGGATATACCCTCATTCAGATCAACGCAAGCACGAAGTATGTTGAGATCTACGTACTCATCGCGATCGCGGTCATCCTTCTGATCCCCGGCCGCGTGCAGCAATTTTATTGGAAGGACTATTTCCAAGGCCAACGGCTGCAGCTCAAAGGGAAGCATTCCGAAGCCTTGGCCCACTTCGAGCGATTCTTGGAAGCGGTCCGGAAGCGGCCCACCCTGAGGCATTTAATCTGGTTTAGCCAGTGGTTCTACACTTCCAATGTGGAGGTCATGGCCCTGAATAACATGGGCGTATCGGCGATGTGGCTGCAAGACTCCGACAAGGCGGAATCCTTGCTAAAGGCAGCAGCGCAGTTGGACCCCGAATCCCCGCTCCCGTATTTCAATTTATCGGTTATGCACTATGCCTTGGGCGCCGATGCCGAGGGCGCGAAGAACCTCACCAAGGCCGAGACCTTAGGTTATAAAACCGCGAGCATTCGCGGTATCGCTAAGATCGCGCGCGAATCTAACGCCGCGGACAAACCGGTCAAAGCGCCGAAGAAGCAAGCCGCGGGATCCTGATGGGATTTAAAATCGCCGGGCAGTCTCCGTAACGGAACCCGCCACTCACGCTATGGTCGCGCGCTGATCGTACCCACCATGCCGTGCTTGCTCTCGCAGCGGGACACGCGGACCACCGAGATCATGGACGATCCCCGGTGCGATCGTGAGCGGCTCTACCGCACCTATCGGCAGTTTAGAGCGGTCAACGCCGCCCTATCCAGAATTCGTTCCGTATATAAGCGCTGGATCCGGCCGGCGATGCGCATCCACGAGCACAGCTACAACTTACTCGATATCGGTTTCGGCGGCGGTGACATCGCCCGCGCCCTCCACCGCTGGGCCTGTGCCGATGGCTTGCGCCTAACGATCACCGGCATCGACATCGACGCGCGCGCGTACCGATACGTGCAAACCCTCGATTGGCCCGAGGGCGTCACATTCCGAGTGGCCGACGTGAACGAACTCCGCGATCGGCAGGAACGGTATGATTTCGTGTTCTCGAATCACTTAGTACACCACCTCGATACCGCTGCGTTGCCGGCAATGCTCGCAAGCGCGGCCGCGCTTTGCGCCCGGGAAGTCTTGTTTGTTGACTTGCAACGCAGCGACCTGGCCTATCTCGGTTTCGCGTTCCTGAGCGCCATCGCTTTTCGCGATTCCTATATCCGGCACGATGGCTTAATCTCGATCAAGCGCAGCTATACGTTTCGAGAGCTGGCCGCGATTGCGCCCCCGGGGTGGACCGTGGAACGCCTGTTTCCGTTCCGGTTGGTCTTGCGTTACGTGGCGGCGGCGGAAGCTTGAGCCGGGGGCTTCAGAGGTTGTGAAAAAATCGTCGCGAGCGATGGGAGGTCGCGTTTCGCCGGGTGCGAAACGGAGCGTAAGCCCCGAAGGGGCGAGTCCCAAGGATGGGACGAGCAGCCGGAGTGTATATTGAAATACATGAGGATTCCGAGCACCGCCGGAAAGCCAGGGCCAGGGAGTGGCCCTGTTTGGCGCGCCGAGGATGCAACGCGAGATCCCGAGCGCAGCAGATTTTTTCACAAGCTCTCATGGCCCGGGGGAAAGCGTATCTACCGAGTAGCCATCGCCTTCCAGCATGTGACGCAATTTGCGCAAGGCTTCTAATTGGATCTGGCGCACGCGCTCCCGGGTCACGCCGATCTCGTAACCTACCTGCTCCAAGGTGGCGATCTCCCTTCCCCCGAGGCCGAAGCGGCGCTCCACCACGGCGCGCTGCTTTTCATTCAAGTGCGCGAGCCACACCTCGAGATGCCGGTGCATATCGTTACCTTGCAGCAACAAGGAGGGGTCGATATTGTGTTCGTCCGGGATGGTCTCGATCAGCGTCCGCGAGGAATCGCGCTCCGCCGGTGCATCCGCCGAGCTGACGCGCTCGTTTAAACCGGCGACCTCTTGCACTGCCGCGATCGGCCGATCCAGGAGCTGCGCGACGTCTTCGATGGTCGGCTCGCGATCCAAGCTCTGGGCCAGCTGCCGGACCGCGCGCATATACAGGTTGATTTCCTTGACCACGTGGATCGGAAGGCGGATGGTCCGGGTCTGATTCATCAAGGCGCGTTCTATGGTCTGCCGGATCCACCAGGTGGCATAGGTTGAGAAGCGGAACCCTTTTTCCGGATCGAACTTCTCTACCGCGCGCATTAAACCGAGATTGCCTTCCTCGATGAGGTCCAGCAAGGCCAAGCCGCGATTTAAATATCGGCGCGCGATCTTGACCACCAAGCGCAGATTACTCTCGATCATGCGCTTGCGGCTGCCCTTGTCGCCTAGGCGCGCGGCGCGCGCGAGCCGGACCTCTTCCTTGGCCGTCAGCAGGGGTGAGTATCCAATCTCGCATAAATACAAGCGGGTGGCGTCGATCTCGGCTTCCGAGATCTCGGCGGGATGTTCTACCGCCACGCCCAAGCTGGCCGCCTGCTTGTCCTCGATCCCCTCCTCGCCGTCTTCGTCGAGCATATCCACCTCCGCATCGCCCGAGTCAGTGTCGAGATCGGTGATCTTGCTCATAGCGCTACGGCTTGAAAAAACCCTCTCCCGCTGTTTCAGTCCCCGTGTCCGCCGGCCCGCGTAGCCCCGAACAATCGCTAAATCCGTGCTTTCGGTAGGTAGCGCAAGGGCGGTACGGGCCGCCCGTTGCGCCTGATCTCGAAATACAGCTTGACCTGCCTGCTCCCGCTATTCCCCATCTCCGCGATTTGCTGTCCGCGGGCGACCCGATGACCTTCCTGGACCAATAGACGGCGGTTGTGAGCATAGGCGCTGAGATGCACATCATCGTGCCGTATGATAATAAGCTTTCCGTAGCCGACAAGTCCATCGCCGCTATAGACCACTTCACCGGCGGCCGCCGCCCAAATGGGCTGTCCAGGTTGCCCCAAGAGATCCAGTCCTTGGCGGCTCGATGCGGTATTGGCCGGCAACGGCTTGCCCCGCGCCGGCCATTGCCATTGAATCGATCCGGCCGGCGGCGGCCCGCGGGTCGGGGAGCTTATTTCGGCCCGAGGCGCGCTCGCCCGGATCTCTCGCCTCGGCGCCGGCCTGGGAGCGGTTCCCGAACCTTGCGTCTGACGTAAAGCTAAACGCTGGCCGGGGTAGATGATGAATGGAGCTTTGATCCGGTTCCAGCGGGCAATCTCCCGGTAATCGAGCCGGTAACGCCATGCGATCGCATGGAGGGTGTCTCCGCGCGCCACCACGTGCTGGCGCGCTCCAAGGCCGGCGTTATTTGCGCGCGCGAGCGGCATGCGATCGGCGCCCGTCCGAGCACTTACGACCGGGGCCTTCGCCGTCGTTCCGCAGCCGGCGAGCTGGCTCACAGCCACCAGGATCGCTATGAGTTGCGCATCCAGCCGCACGGGCATCGCCGTCCTATCCCAGTCCTGCTATGAGCGGCACGAACCGCACCTCCTCGAGGGGCTTCTCCTCGAAGTGTTCGGGATAGCGCGTCACCAAAACCAGCCACTGCGAGCCGCTCTCGCCCACCGGCGCGACGATGCGGCCGCCGATGGCAAGCTGCTCCAGCAGCGTCGGGGGGACGCTGTCGACGGCGGCGGCGATCAGGATTGCATCATAGGGCGCGTGATCCTGCCAGCCGATACGGCCGTCTCCGTGTTTGACGCGGACGGTACGATAATGCAAAGCCGCCAAACGCTCCCGCAACCGCGCCGCCAGCGCGCCGATGCGCTCGATGCTATGAACCGATTTGGCGAATTGAGCCAGGACCGCGGACTGGTACCCGGTGCCGGCCCCGATTTCCAAAACCTTATCCATCGCGCCGCTCACAAACAACGCCTCGGTCATACGCGCCACGATGTAGGGTTGCGAAATGGTCTGGCCGTAACCGATGGGCAAGGCCGTATTCTCGTACGCGCGGCCTGCGAGGGCCTCGTCCACAAAAAGATGCCGTGGTACCGTGCGCATGGCGTGCAGCACCTCGCGTGATCCGATCCCCATCTCCCGCAGCTCCCGCATCAAGCGATCGCGGGCGCGCTGGGAGGTCAGACCGATGCCGCGGTGATCAGCCTGCATGCACGTGCAAGGCCTCGAGCCATCGCGACACCGTATCCAAGGCACGGTAATGGGTCATATCGACTTGCAGCGGTGTAATCGATACATACCCGCTCCTGACGGCATGAAAATCGGTTCCCACCCCCGCATCCTCCTCCGGGCCGGGCGGTCCCACCCAGTAAATCGGCCGCCCACGCGGGTCCAGCGCCTGCACCACCGGTTCCGATTTATGCCGCCGGCCAAGACGGGTGGCCGCCAATCCCCGAAGCTCGTTCCACGGGCGGTCCGGGACATTGATGTTCAAGATCGTATCCGCGGGTAAAGGCCGGTTCCCGATCTCTTGGACCAGTAAGCTTGCGATCCGGGCGGCAGTTTCGTAATGCACCGCTTGGCTGCCGGCCAAGGAAACCGCCATCGCCGGCGACCCGAGGAAACGCCCCTCGATCGCCACGGCGACGGTGCCGGAATAGAGTACATCGTCTCCGAGATTGGCCCCGGCGTTGATCCCGCCTAACACCATGTCGGGTACCCGCTCGAGAAAGCCGGTGATAGCAAGGTGCACGCAATCGGTCGGGGTGCCGTCAACATAGATGAAACCGTTCTCGGCGCGCCCGGCCCGAAGCGGTTTTTCGAGAGTCAAGGAGTTACTTGCGCCGCTGCGATTGCGATCCGGGGCAACCACGGTTACCTCTCCGAGTTCGGCAAGCGCCCGCGCAAGGCAAGCGATCCCCGGCGCCTGATAACCGTCATCGTTGCTTAATAAGAACAACACCGGGGTTCTAGATCCTCAAGGCGACCACGGGTTGACTCGACGCGGGAGGTGCTCAGTCCAGTAAAAATTCGAGCAGCGCCTTTTGCGCGTGCAAACGGTTCTCGGCCTCATCCCAGACGACGCTCTGCGGGCCATCGATCACTCCGGCGCTGACCTCCTCGCCGCGGTGCGCGGGCATGCAGTGCATAAAAAGGGCGTCCGGTCTTGCGAGCGACAGCAAATTCTCATCCACCTGAAAGCGCCTAAAAATCTCGCGCCGGGCGTGGCTTTCTTGTTCTTGACCCATGCTGGCCCAGACATCTGTGACCACCAGATCCGCGCCGCGAACCGCTTCTTGCGGCCGATCGCAGCGGCGCACCACGCCCGCTATCGCGTCCCCGATTTCTTCCCGCGGCCAGTAGCCGGGCGGACAAGCGATCCGGAGAGTAAATCCATACAGCCCGGCAGCCTCGATATAGCTGTGGCACATATTGTTGCCGTCGCCGATCCAGGCGACGGTTTTACCTGCAATGGGACCGCGGTGCTCGACGAAGGTTTGGATATCCGCCAACAATTGGCAGGGATGATGGCGATCGGTCAAACCGTTAATCACTGGCACTTCCGAATACGCCGCCAAGCGCAGGAGTTTATCGTGATCGAAGGTCCGGACCATGATCGCGTCCACCATCCGCGATAACACCCGCGCCATGTCCTCGACCGGCTCCCCGCGCCCGAGTTGCGTGTCCTGCGCGGATAAAAAGATCGCCCCGCCCCCGAGCTGGATCATGGCGGTCTCGAAGGAGACGCGTGTGCGCGTCGAGGACTTCTCGTAAACCATCGCGAGCACGCGGCTCTTGAGCGGTTCATGGGTCTCCCGCGCGCGGCGCATCGCTTTCAATTCGATGCCGCGTTCGATGAGGCGCGAGAGCTCGGCCGGCGTGAGGTCCGCCAAGCTTAAGAAATGCCGTGGCCTGCGCGTACTCACGCGTAGCTGCTAGAATCCCTTAATCAATGCGCCGAGCTTGTGCACGAGCTCGGCCGCCTCGGCGTCGTTCATCACGAGGGGCGGCAGGAGGCGCACCACCGTGTCGGCCGTGACATTGATCAGCAACCCTGCCTGTAACGCTTTTTCCACCAGCTCGCCGCATGGCCGTGTCAGCTCGATGCCGATCATGAGTCCCTTCCCGCGAATATCCTTAATGTGGCCACAACCGTGAAGGACATCTCGTAAGCCATCCAGGATGCGCCGCCCAAGCTGCGCCGCGCGCTTAACGAGCCCCGTTTGCTCAAGCGTGGCAAGGACCGCGAGCGCCGCCCGGCAGGCGAGCGGATTGCCGCCAAAGGTCGCGGCGTGCATCCCCGGTTGGATCAACTCCGCGGCCTGACCGCGCGCCAGGCAGGCGCCGATCGGCACGCCGTTGCCCAAGCTTTTGGCGAGCGTCAGCACATCCGGGGTGATACCTTCGTGCTGATATGCAAACCACGCCCCGGTGCGCCCGAGACCGGTCTGCACCTCGTCGAGCATCATCAGCCAGCCGTGCCGGTCGCAAATCGAGCGCACCTGCGTTAAATAGCCCGGAGTCGGCACCAGCACGCCGGCTTCGCCCTGGAGGGGTTCCAGCAGCACGGCGACGATATGGCGGCGCTGGGATGCGGCCTGCCCGAGCGCCTCGGGATCGTCATAAGGCACGCGCACGAACCCTTGCACCAGGGGTTCGAATCCGCGCTGCACGTTGCGATTGGCGGTGGCGCTGAGGGTCGCCAAGGTCCGCCCGTGAAACGCGCCTTCCATGACCACGACCGCGGGCAGATCGATCCCCCGCTCGTGACCCAAGAGCCGCGCGATCTTGATGGCCGCTTCGTTGGCTTCCGCGCCGGAGTTACAAAAAAACGCGTTATCCATCCCCGATAATTGCGTCAGGCGCGCGGCGAGGCTCTCCTGCAGGGGCACGCGGTACAGGTTCGAGGTATGCACGAGCGCCGCCGACTGCTCGGCCACGGCCTGCGCGACGGCCGGGTGGGCATGCCCAAGCCCGCAGACCGCGATCCCGCTCACGGCATCCAAATAGCGGCGCTCCTGGTCATCCCAAAGCCATGCTCCTTTACCGCGCACGAACGCTACGGGCAAGCGCCGATAGCTCGGCATGAGCGGTTTTTCCATCCGGTATCTTTTACCCAGCTCACTTACGTTAAAAAAAAGCAAAGCCCGGACGAAACCGGGCTCGCGCTCGAAGATCCGATTGTCCGCCATTCGCGGGTCTTATTACAAGTCTATTCAGGGCAGTAGAGGACAAGAATCGCAAGCTAAAATGGCGGGCGACGAGTTCGCATGCGTTTTTTGATTGGGCGTCCGCCTTTTCGCGGGCCGAAGTAGACGGTGAAATCGCGCAAGGCTACGACGGCCTCGGGCAAGGGCCGTCCCGTGCGCCAATACCCGTCGCGTTGCGCGGGGCCGAGCACAAAGGATTTGGTGTTGGCTGCCTAGATTTCAGTCCTCCCTTTACTCCTAAATCCGTTGACGCAAGACTAATACTATCTTCGTATAATGCAGCGAGCTGGTGATGAAATCATACGTGGTCTGGGCGTAACTCGTGGGTTAGTTGGTCCGTCTACGAAACAGAAGGAAGCCGGCAAATGAAGGAGGAAGGCAATATGCTGCACGCAATCCGTCAAAAGGTCACCGTACAAGCCGGCGGGCGCATGGAGATCTGCGCGCCCGAACTAGCCGAAGGCACGCGGGCGGAGGTAATTGTGATCGAGGAGCCTACACCGCAAGCATCAAAACGGTTGACAGAACTTATCGGTCAGGGGCCGCGGGGCTTTGAACCTCCCCCGAGGACGCCGATGCTTTCCTACGTCGGGAGCGTGAGGCGTGGGGTTAAGCGCGCTGCCCGCCAGCAGCCGAGTCTACCTCGATGCCAATGTCTGGATCTACGCGCTGGAAGGGTATGCGGCGTATGCCGTGGCGCTCAAAACGCTTTTTGCTCGCATCGACACCGGCGAGATCACGGCCATTACCAGCGCCCTGACACTGGCGGAAGTCTTGGTCAAGCCCTTCGCCGATGGCAATACGGCATTACAGCGGCTCTATTCCGAAACTCTGCAAGACGTTGATCTCCCCCCAATAAAGCACGTGCCGTTGCAGCACCCGCCCATCGCTCTGGTTCTCAACGATGCTCCAGTCACGGTGCTCTTTGCCGTCCTTCTTGCGAGTCGTGGCGCGCAGAAACATGACGGCCACTCACTATCCACAGAATCTCTCTCCTGAAAACAACCAAGGTCTTCACTACAGCGGGTTTGCGCCAATCTACCGCCCCCCTGCACTTAAAATCTTACGCGACGCCTCAGCCCGAAAACGGGGGCGAATCGGCTAAGTCGGGCTAGCGACGCCAGGATTGCGCTCGATCAATCCTTTTTGATGAGGCCCGCGACGACAGCGACCAGGAGGCCGCCCGCTAGCCAGCCAAAGACTGTTTCCAGCCAGACAACATACTGCGTGCAATCGGCGCACACCATCTGCTCGCCTAGCCCCAGGGGCAGACGTAAGGAGAACTCGTTGCGTGATGGCTTCCAAGCTTCCGCCTCACCCAGTTTCACAACCGGGAGCATTACGTCGAATGAGTAGATGTAAGGATGGAATTGCGAACCGAGTTCTTTTGTCGTCAGGGCGCCGTTCTGCGCCGCCCGGTCATAGAACCAACCCGTCGTCGCTGCGATGATGAGCGCGATAATGAGGCCTCGCGCCGGTCGGTGGCCGTAACTCATGAACAAATCGAAGAGAGTCCGCCACAGCCAGCTGGCGGGCTTTGTGGGGCGGGTCAAGCACCGCTGCTTCAAAACAGCGATGTTACGTGCCTCGTCGTCGCGCCCCATGGTGCGCAAGACCTTGACGAGATGATCGAATGGCTGGTGGCGGAAGTCCGTGGAGAGATGCTTTTTCGGCTGACGCTTCAGCCACTTTTCCCGCGCGCTGGACGTGAGACAAGAATTTCCGTTCAAGCGCTCGTAGATAAAGCCGTCTAAGACCATGTCGCATGTGAGCGACTCGCCGTGCAAGCCTTCAACTGTTTCTGGGAAGTATTCAGAGGCCGGGCCCGCCTTGCCGACGAAACCCCGGTCGGCCAATTCGCGAGTCTTAGCGCCGCAAAGGAATACTGAGCCTTTGATCACGGCGGGAGTGTCATCGGTCTCATGCAGCGTTCCAAAAAGCAGCTCGTACTTAATGTTCGCGATTCCGAGATTCAAGGCGTAACCAGCCGCGCCGTTGTGCTCTTTATTAGGCGCGTTGGAGACTCCACCCATCGCAATGAAGGGCTGACCGGGTTTGCGATCTTGATCGAAAGCCTGATTCAATAAAGCGGAGCCGCCAATGTTTGTAGAGGTGCAGTCCAGAGCGATCCCATTTGCTAGCGTGATGCTCGCGCCTGTAAAACTAACGTTTGCGCCAACGCGGGCATTGACCAGGCTGACTGGGCCATCGATCGTCGCATCATTCAAAAAGACGCTGCTTGAAATTTTCGCGCCATCAAAGTTGAGCGCATTACCCTGCGGATTCGTGAAGTTTCCCTTTGTGCAATCTAGCTTGCCGCGAATTTCAGCACCATTGAGCCAGACGCAGCCGACAGATTCAAACCCCGCATTCAAAAAAACGTTACCGCTGATCCTCGCAGCCGTACAAACTAATGCATCTTGTTGTTTCATGCGCCCAATCTTGGCGCCGCCGCACTGAAGACTCCCGTCGATCCCCGCACCAAATAGCTTGATAGTGCCCTCGGAGACAAAGCCCTTTTCCAGAAACACAGAACCAGCAATGCGTGCGCGATTACCGTCAATTCCATGCACGCGACTGCCTTCAAGATACAGAATACCCAAGGTAGCGTCTTCGATCTTCAACTTCCCGTCGACACAGCAGCGGATGAGAGCGAGCCTACCAATGCACGTTGCGCCGCGCAGATCCAGTTCTCCGTCGATGAAGGCGTCGTAGAGTTCTATACCTGCTTCGTGCACCGGAGCAGATTCATCTCCGCCGAGGACAAGAAAGCGCAGAAACCCCGCACGAACGCGGGCGGCGGGAAGCAAGGGCAGAACCCTAATCTGCTCCTCGATCGGCTCCTGCTTTTCTCCGTGCATGATGCCGCTACTGGCCTGTCCGAGCGCGCAGGCATCAAGCACTCTCTTTTCTGCGGGCAGGAGGCCGCTCGGAGTGTCTTGGTTCAGAAAATCGCCGAGCCAGCGGCCATGCGCCTTATCACGCTGACGATCTCCGCGCGCCGCGTTGGCCTTCAATTCGATAAGCCAACCTGGGGGCTTGTCTTCCGTGGATGGATCCGCGCTGCTCCCGATCGCGCTTTCAGTCCTCATCTCGCCGACCTCTTCATCTTACAAAACAATCAGAATACATCCAAAACAAAGCAACAAAGGGGTCTGGTCTTGAAATATAAGAAACTGATATTTCGAGACCAGACCACGTACACAGGGATTTAAGCAAACGCTAAGCTCCGGCGCGCGGCTTGTAAGATGCGCTCGGTATCCGGCAGGTAATGGGACTCCAGCCGGTAAAGCGGCATGATGCAGTCGTAGCCAGCCACCCGTTCGATCGGCGCCTGCAAGGACAACAAGCCCCGTTCGGCGAGTTGCGCGGCGATCTCCGCGCCCACCCCGCAGGTGCGCGCCGCTTCCTGTACGATGACGCAACGCCCGGTCTTGGCGACCGATTCGAGGATGGTCGCGATGTCGAGCGGTTTCAAGGTCGCGACATCGATCACTTCGGCCGCGACGCCTTCCTGGGCGAGGGCCTCGGCAGCTTGGCTCGTCTCCTGGATGAGCGCGCCCCAGGACACCAGCGTGATATCCGTGCCCTCGCGCAACAGATAACACACGTCGAGCGGCAAGGCCGCACCGTCGTCCACCACCTCCTGGCGGTGCAGGCGATACAGGCGCGGGGGTTCGAGAAAGATCACCGGGTCCGGATCGCGGATTGCCGCGAGCAGAAGCCCGTAGGCGCGCGCCGGCGAGGAAGGCACGACGACGCGCAGGCCCGGAATAGGCGCGAACAGGGCTTCCACGCTCTCGGAATGATGCTCCGGGGCGTGGATCCCGCCGCCGTTCGGTGCGCGCAAGACCAACGGGCAGCTTAGGCGCCCGCGGGTGCGGGTGCGCAGGCGCGCGGCATGGTTCAGGATCTGGTCGAGACAGGGGTAAATAAACCCCGAGAATTGGATTTCGGCGACGGGTTTGAGACCCTGCGCCGCCATGCCGATCGCCATGCCCGCGATCAGAGCCTCCGACAACGGGGTATCCACCACCCGCACCTTGCCGAAACGCTCTTGCAAACCGAGGGTGGCGCGGAACACGCCCCCGTTGACGCCGACATCTTCGCCCAAGACGACGACATTCGGGTCCGCTTGCAGCTCATAGGCGAGCGCCAGATTGATTGCTTCAACGAGTGTAAGCTCGGGCATGGCGCACCTATTTACCGGCGCAACCGGCCGTCTCCCGCTGCACGCTATAGGCGCGCGGCAAGGCCGCGTAGAGATGCGCGAACATGGTTTCCGGGTTCGGTACAGGCATCGCGGTGTAATCGCGCACCGCTTGCTCTATCTCGGCCGCGACGCTCCGTTCGAGCCGCGCGTCGTCTTCCTCCCGCCAGTGGCCGGCGCGCAGGAGATAGGCACGCAGACGAGCGATCGGATCGGCCCGCCCGTAGCGCTCGACCTCCTCGGGCAAGCGGTAGCGGCTGGCATTGTCTGCGGTTGTATGGTCGCCCATACGATAGCTCAACGCCTCGATAAGACTGGGCCCGTTCCCGCGGCGAGCCTTTTCCAGCGCCCGATCCACCGCATAACGCACGGCGATCACGTCATTCCCGTCGACCTGCTCGCCCGCAACCCCCGCCGCGATCGCCTTCTGCGCGAGAGTCTCGGCCGCGGTTTGCGCGGCGCGCGGGACGGAGATGGCCCATTGGTTATTGTTGATCACAAACACCACCGGCAAGCGCCAAATCCCCGAGGCGTTGAGAGCCTCGTAGAAATCCCCCTTGGAGGTCCCGCCGTCGCCGACGATGCACACGGCCGCGCGCGTCTCGTCGCGATATTTGAAGGCATAGGCCACGCCTACCGCATGGCAGCATTGACTCGCCACCGGGACGCAGATAGGAAAATCTTCCCGGCAGTGGGCATAGTCCATGCCGCGCTCATCGCCGCCCCAATAGAGCAGGATATCAGCCATGCGCACGCCGCGCGGAAATTGCGCGGCCTGATCCCGGTAGGAGGGCAACAACACATCTTCGGGCCGCATGGCATGCCCGATACCGGCGCCGATCGCCTCCTGCCCTAGGCACGAGGCATAGGTGCCGAGTTGCCCGGTGCGTTGCATCGCGATCGCCTTTTTATCGAACTGACGCGCGGCCATCATGCCGCGATAGAGATCGATGAGCACGGCGGGTTCGCGGGCGAAATCAGGTAAAGGACCAGCCGGGGCCCCGCCAGGATCCAGAAACTGTGTATAGTGAATACGGAAGCTAGCGACTTCTTTCACGACCGCCTCCTTCTTGCCCGGGGGCTAATTGAGTGCAGCGTTTTTATGCCGCGGAACGCGGTGCGACTCTTACCTTCGCTTCGATCGCTGCACAGCGCGAAGGTTCCGTATAATATTATAGCCGCGCGAGGGCTCCACGAGGGCGCTCTCACGGCTAGGAATCTTTAATCCCAGGGCCAGTCAAAGATCCCGACACGCCCCGTATTTGCTAAAGAGGCGCAGGCTATGCAGACCCCCCCGGATGATCCGACGGCGGCCGCCGGTATCGAATTCGTCGAGTATACCGCGCCCGACACCCAAGCGTTGGAACGATTGTTCGTGACGCTCGGGTTCGCCGCCGTGGCGCGGCATCGCTCGAAACACGTGACGCTCTATCGCCAGGGCGATATCAATTTCATCATCAATCATGAGCCGAACAGTTTCGCCCAGGCCTTCGCCCGCAAGCATGACGCTTCGGTGTGCGCCTTCGCCATGCGCGTGCGAGACGCTGCTTCGGCGTATAAGCGGGCGCTAAAGCTCGGCGCTAAGCCCTATCGCGGTCCGGTGGGCCCGATGGAGCTCAATATCCCCGCGATCCAAGGCATCGGCCGGAGCCTGATCTATCTCGTCGATCGCTACGGGGAACGCTCGATCTACGACGTCGATTTCCTACCGCTCGCGGGTACGCCGGCACGCGTTGACGGCGTGGGTTTAACCTATGTCGACCATCTGACCCACAACGTACGCAAGGGCCGGATGGACGAGTGGGCGAGCTTCTACGAGCGGCTCTTCGATTTCAGCGAGATCCGCTATTTCGATATCCAGGGCCAAAAGACGGGACTGAAGTCACGCGCGATGGCGAGCCCCGGCGGGAAGGTCCGCATCCCCATCAACGAGCCCTCGGATCGTCATTCGCAGATCCAGGAATACCTCCGGGCTTATGGCGGTGAGGGCATCCAACACATCGCGCTCGCGACGCATGATATTTATACCACCGTTGAGTCCTTGCGCGAGCGCGGCGTAAAGTTCCTGGACGTGCCGGAGACGTACTATGACGCCGTCGAAAGGCGTGTGCCCGGGCACGGCGAGGATCTCGAGCGCTTGCGGCGCGATCGCATCCTCATCGACGGCGCTACCCGTCAACAGGAGGGCGGTTTATTGTTGCAGATCTTCACCGAGACCGTGATCGGCCCCATCTTCTTCGAGGTCATACAGCGCAAGGGTAACGAAGGCTTCGGCGAGGGCAACTTCCAGGCCTTGTTCGAGGCCATCGAACGCGAACAGATGCAGCGCGGGGTGATCTGATGGCTCAGTGGATCGCATTACCCAAGAGCGAAGGGCAGTCCTCGCGTCAAGCGCACGCGGATCTGCCCGCGGATACCTACGAACGGGAGCTCGGCAAAGAAGGCTTTTACGGTCCCTCGACGCAAATGTACCACCGCCATCCGCCGACCGGCTGGACCGAGGTACAAGGCCCTCTCCGGCCGCGCGCCTTCGATACGGCAAAACTCGATGGGTTTACGCCGATGCCGTGGGAGGCGGTGCGGCTATTGTCCAACGCATTTCTGGATCTCCGGATCTGGCGCTTGCAAGCGTCGATGGACAGTCTTGCGCGCAATGCCGATGGCGATGAGCTGCTGTTCGTACACGCGGGCAGCGGGGAGCTTTACTGTGATTATGGCCACCTAGCGATCCGCGAGGGAGATTACCTCATGCTGCCTCGCGGTACCTTATGGCGCCTGGAAACCACGGCGCCCGCGACGCTGTTGATGATCGAGGCGACCGGCGCCAGTTACCGGCTCCCCGACAAAGGAATCGCCGGCCAGCATGCGGTGTTCGATCCGGCCGTTCTCGATACACCCGCCATCGACGAGGCCTTTCGCGCCCAGCGCTCGGAGCGTGAATGGCGGGTGGCCGTGAAGCGCCGCGGCGCGGTGAGCCGAATCACCTATCCCTTCAACCCGCTCGATGCGGTAGGGTGGCACGGAACCCTCGTGCCCGTGCGCCTCAATTGGCGCGACATTCGGCCCTTGATGAGCCATCGCTATCACCTACCGCCCTCGGCGCACACGACGTTTTTGGCCGAGCGTTTCGTGGTCTGCACCTTTTGCCCGCGGCCGCTGGAAAGCGATCCCGGCTCGTTGAGGGTACCGTTCTTTCACAACAACGACGATTATGACGAGGTCATCTTTTATCACCAAGGCCAGTTTTTCTCCCGCGATAACATCCATCCGGGCATGCTGACCTTGCACCCGAGCGGCATCACCCACGGGCCCCACCCGAAGGCTTTCCAGGCCGGACAAGCCCACCGCCGCACCGAGACCGACGAGGTCGCGCTCATGATCGACGCGCGCGATGCGATCGAGGTGGCGGCGCTTCCCCCGGGCGTCGAATGGCCCGGTTATGTGGATTCTTGGCGGGAGCGCTGAATGAAACTCGCCTCGCTCAAGGCTGGGGGCCGCGATGGCGCGCTCGTCGTCGTGAGCCGTGATTTAACCCGGGCGGCCGCGGTGGCGGAGATCGTGCCGAGCTTGCAGAGCGCTCTAGACGATTGGGCCGGCGCCGCGCCGCGCTTGCACTCGGTCTACGAAAATCTCAATCGCGGTGCACAGAGCGGGTTTGCGCTGGATGTGAGCGCCCTGGCCGCACCCTTGCCGCGGGCCTATCAATGGCTGGACGGCAGCGCCTACCTCAGCCATGTGGAACGCGTGCGCCAGGCGCGCGGCGCTGGCATGCCCGCCAACGCGTCCACCGATCCGCTCATGTATCAGGGCAATTCAGGGGGGTTCGTCGGCCCGCGCGATCCGATCGAGGTGGCTGATGAGGCCTGGGGCGTCGACTTCGAAGCGGAAATCGCGGTAATCACCGGCGATGTGCCGCGCGGCGTGAGCCCGGCGGAGGCGGGCGCTCACATTGCCTTATTGATGCTGGTCAATGATATATCGCTGCGGTATTTGATCCCCGGCGAGCTTTCCAAGGGGTTCGGCTTTCTGCACGGGAAACCGGGCCCGGCGTTTTCACCCGTGGCCGTGACGCCGGACGAGCTAGGCGATGCCTGGGACGGCGCCAAGGTGCACTTGCCGTTGCAAACGCTCTGGAACGAGCGGTTATTCGGACAACCGCATGCGGGCGCCGGCATGCAATTCGATTTCCCCGCGCTCATCAGTCACGCCGCCAGGACGCGCCCCCTGCCTGCCGGCACGGTTCTCGGTTCCGGGACCGTGAGCAATGCCGATCCGGCACTGGGATTCTCGTGCATTGTCGAGCAGCGGGCGCTGGAGACGGTAAACCGCGGACGCATCGAGACACCCTTCATGCGCCACGGCGATCGGCTCCGTATCGAAATGCTCGATCGCGACGGCCGGTCAATCTTTGGTGCCATCGCGCAAGAGGTTCGGGTTTGCAGACACTGACGCTCTACACCTATTTCCGCAGTTCGGCGGCGTATCGGGTGCGCATCGCGCTGCATTTAAAGCGGCTCGCCTACGAGCCGCGGTACGTGGATTTTCTCCAAGACGGCGGGCGTGAGCCGGATTACCGAGAGATCAATCCGCAAGGGTTCGTCCCGGTGCTGGTCGCGGACGGCGTGGTGCTGACCCAGTCGCTCGCCATCATCGAGTACCTCGATGAGGTCTGTCCCGAACCGCCGCTGCTACCTGCCGGCGCCCAAGACCGCGCCTATGTCCGCGGTCTGGCGCAACTTATCGTTTGCGACGTTCACCCCCTGAATAATCTGCGGGTGCTCAATTATCTCAAAACCTTCCTCGGGCAGGGGGAGGAAGCCTGCCGCGGGTGGTACCGGCACTGGATCGCGGAGGGCTTCGCTGCGTTCGAGCGCCAGCTTGAGCGTCGCTCTAGCGCGGGTTGTTTCTGTTTTGGCGACACCGCGACCCTGGCGGACCTGTGCCTCGTGCCGCAGATGTACAACGCGCGGCGCTTCGAATGTGATCTAAGCGCCTATCCCAGGCTTCAGGCCATCGACGGCCACTGCTCGCGTTTGCCGGAGTTTTGCCAAGCCGCACCGGACGCTCAGCCGGATGCTTCCGTGTGAGGAAGGTGTTTGCAAAACGACTTAGAGTTTGTGAAAAAACCTACTGCGCTCGGGATCTCGCGTTCCGGCGGTGCTCGGAATCCTCATGTATATCAACATACACTGCGGTTCCTGCGCTCCGGCGGAACACGACCTCCCTTCGCTCGCGACGGTTTTTTCACAAACTCTTAGCGGGCGTGCTTTTTGCGGACAGCTTTTATAACCAGCGACTTTAAATCACGCTCATTGCGTTGAAATTCGAGGCCGGTTTGCCGGTCTAACTGGTTATGCTTTTTGCAGGGGAATGTGCTGTGTAATAAGGAGGTCATTTATGAACGCAGTCACCACTCCAAGCTTGAACCGTTTTGCCGCCCGCCATCATCTCGCCGGGTTGAGTCCGTCGTCGCTCACGGCCGTCGCCACCGATCAGCCCGGTTATAGCATCGATAAGGCCCAGCGTTTCCTCGCGTTTCAGCAGCGCATCAAGGAGGAACTGCTGCGGCATCGGGTAATCATTGCTAACCCTTACACGGCCTGGTTCCGCCGCGGCGCACAATCCGGCGAGCAGATCAAAACGTTCATCGTTCAATTTTCCGTCTTTTCCAATCTCTTTCTGGTCGCGCAACTCTATAAAACCATCAACGCCGACTCCCTCGAAGGCATGCGGGCCTCGAAAGAGATCCTTGCCAATGAGATCGGCGTGGTCTTCAATCCAGGCAAGGAATCGGCCGGGCGGCACGATGAGCACACCGACCCAAAGCTCGTCTCGACCGAGGGCACCGTCGAAGGCGGCACCTTCCGTTTCCGCGCCGCGCATTTCGAGTGGCTGTTGCGCATCGCCGCTAAGCTAGGTCTGGGATTTAACGATGTCGGCAAGCGCCGGCACGGCACATCCGCGACCTTGTTTTTCTGCGACGAGTTAGCGCGGCTCTACGGTAACGACGACTACCAGATCTCGCAAGCGGCCAGTTTCGCCGTGGAAAATTGGGCCGCGGCCGGCTTTTGGACGGATCTCATCGAAGGCTTCGAGAAGTTCAATCCGCACAGCGGGGCCGATCTGCCGCTGGCGTTTTTCACCTGGCACGAGCGCTTGGAGGCGCAACATGCCCGTCACACGCAGGAAGAGCTCGAGGAGCTTTATTTTCATCGGACCTTGGACGAAGACGCCTTCATTCGCTACGGAAATGAAATGTTGGACGGCGTCGCCGCCTTTTGGGATGGCTTGGAGGCACAGCGAAAAGTCGGTAACAACTGAGAAAAATCCTTACGGGCACATCCGAACCTTTCTGCGACACCTCGATCGAACGTTCAGATTGCACGGCTGATGCGCGAGGAGCACCGCACGTGAAAAACGACCGCAATGGAAGCCGATCTCCTCATTAAAGCGCGGTGGATCGTTCCCGTCGACCCCGAAGGCCGGGTCCTCGAAGCTCACGCCCTCGCGGTACGCGATGGCGCCATCGTTCATATACTTCCGAGCGCCGAGGCGGATCTCCGCTGGCGCGCTCGCGAGGTGCTCAGTCTCGACCGGCATGTTTTGATTCCGGGCTTGATCAATGCCCACACGCACGCGGCCATGGCGCTCTTTCGCGGGCTCGCCGACGATCTGCCGCTCAGCGATTGGCTCACCCGCCACATCTGGCCCGCCGAGCAGCGCTGGGTGGCCGATGAATTCGTGCGCGCCGGCACGCGGCTCGCCGCCGCCGAGATGCTGCGCGGCGGCACGACCTGTTTCAACGATATGTATTTCTTCCCGAACCGGGTCGCCGAGCTGGCCGCGGAGGCGGGTATGCGCGCCGCCGCCGGCTTGATCCTGATCGATTTTCCAACTCCTTGGGCCACGGACGCGAACGAGTACTTGAGCAAGGGTTTGGGCGTGCACGACGCCTTTCGTGCCCATCCGCTTATTCACTTCGCCTTCGCGCCGCACGCGCCGTATACGGTCTCCGATGCGCCGCTCGAGCGCATCGGCACGCTCGCCGAAGAGTTGGATCTCCCCATCCATATGCACGTGCACGAGACGGCGCACGAAGTCGCTAAGGCCATCGAAGCGACCGGTGAACGGCCGCTCGCCCGTCTCGCCCGGCTGGGCCTGCTGTCACCGCGCCTGATCGCCGTGCATATGACCCAAATGACCGCGACCGACATCGACGAGTGCGCACAGCATGGCGTGAATATCGTGCATTGCCCGCGCTCGAACCTCAAGCTCGCGAGCGGCTTCTGTCCCATTCATGCCCTGCGCCAAGCCGGGATCAATGTGGCGCTCGGCACCGACGGGGCGGCGAGCAACAATTCCCTCGACATGCTGAGCGAGCTGTCCACGGCGGCGCTTCTCGCCAAGGGCGTGGCGGGCGACCCCTGCGCGGCGCCGGCTGCCTCCATGCTGCGCATGGCTACCTTGAACGGCGCGCGGGCGCTCGGCATCGACGCCATCACGGGTTCGCTCACCATCGGCAAGCAAGCGGATATCGTCGCGATTGATCTAGGCGCTATCGAAACGCAACCGGTCTACGATCCGATCTCGGCGCTCGTCTACGCGGTTAACCGCGAGGCGGTGACGGACGTATGGGTCGCCGGCCGCCGCCTCCTGCGCAATCGCGAGTTGCTGACCCTGGATGAAGCCGAGATTCTGCGCGAGGCGGAGCGATGGCGAGCGCGCATCCAGGCGGCGCGGGACAAATCCGGTTCACCAAGCCCGTAGCCGAATGGGCTTTCGTCCAGGTGGTGTGGGGACGTTCGACCGCAATAGCTACCATCACCCACCGAATTACTTCGTGTTATTGACAGCCAACAGCGCAAGTCGTATGTTCGATGGTGAAGAATAAATGCTTTTAAATATCTACTTGCAGGACGCTGAATGACAAGATCTGTATCGATGCTGTATAGCCTGTCCGCGCTTGTTTTGGTTGCCTGCTGTTCGTCCGCATTCGCCTTTCAACTAATAACCGAAGACGAAGCCAAGTTGCCGGACGATCTCTATGACGATGTGCGTGGCGGCCCATTCCCCGGACCGAGGATAACGATCTACGGTGCACAGAACGAAATGATGTCACCGATAGCCTTGACCATCGAACTTAAGGCATTTGGGGGTGCGAGCATCAATCCGAACAGTCTGCAAATGTTCTACCAGAAGAAGCCAAAAGTGAATCTTCTACCTCGCGTTCGCAACTTCATTAATGTACAGCGTGATTCTGTTGTGATGCAGATTGAGAACGCCGAAATTCCCGTGGGCCATCATCAGATCCTTTTTAAGGTCGAGGATACAAGAGGGCACTTTAGCGAAAAGCCTTGGAGGTTCAGTATCGTCCGCGAGAGGTAGCCGTTTTGGTCCTTACGGATCGGACTGTGCGTGGCGAGGATTCTGAGAAGTCTTAAGAGTTGCGTGAACCTGATCCTCGCGGGAGGAATATACTTACGAGCAGGGACCCAGCCAAATAACCAGCAAGAAGACCAGAGACAAACGTCGCGAACGAACGTACCTCGGCCCAGCTCTGAAGAAGGATGTCTTGCTGCCATAAAACGGAGACGATCACCGACGCCAGCAATCCAGTGGCAACTGAAATCACAACCCCGACTAGCAATCGCTCAAACCATCCAAAACGGAATCGGATCGAATGAACGATGCCGAGCAGTGACGACAATCCCACCAACATGAACTGTGGGTCAAAATTCAAATTGACCATAAAAACATGCACCAGCGTAAGCATCATCGTTGGAACGAGCAGCAAGTACACCCAGGACTTCCATGATAGGGTCATCGATACTTCTTCACCGCATCTCAGATTGCGCGGGAGCTGTTGTATGAGCAAGTTGAGATCGGTAGCCCACCGGTTATGGCGTATTTCGAATGCATTGAGCCAGACCAACTCTCTGATCGACTCTGGCAATTCTGCTGGTCTCGGCATCTTAGCGCCCGGGAGTAGCACGGGAACCACGAGCTTGTGCATCGCCAAGGCGCTGGCAATTTCGAAGCGCACAAAGTCCTGCTCGCCCTCCAACCGCCGTTGTCCGGTGTCCTCGTTCTTCATCAGGTCTAGCCAACGTGGACCAATGAGTGCCAGTAATACATCGCAATCCCGGAGCTTTTCTGACAACAATACTGGAAACTTTTGGCCGGCTCGAATACTTAGGTCTAAAAAAACCTGATCTTTGAGGCAGCGTCTCTGCAGGTCGTCGAAAAGCCGACCGGCGTCGGCCGCCGCATCTCCTCGTCGATAGCTGATAAATACGCCGGCCATTTTAGGTTAGTGATCCCTAGGTACGAGGTTGGGATCTGCTAGCCACCTTCTAGTACCCCACCCGGCGAGCTTTATAGCCAGGCGAGCGGGCTTAAGTAGATCGAGAAATGCACACCGTGGTCTTGAAGGTTGTCACCGCGATCGTTTAGATCAATGAGCGGAACCGCATAATCGAGGCGCAGATCGCAGCCTGGGAGTGGGGTTAGCAATAAGCCCAAGCCGACCGTTGCGAGAAACCGCTGGCTCGGTAAGCTCTCGTCATTGGGATTACCAGCAGCATTCCATACGACGCCGAGATCGGTAAACGGTACAAGCTGAACGATCGGTAAAAGATTTTTTCCTCGATAAACCGCGTAACGATCCTCGATGGAGATGCGAAATCCGTTATCCCCAAAGCGCGCGTTTTCACGGTAACCACGCACTGTGCGACCGCCCCCGATGACGTACTGTTCCGATGGCAACAGGCTATCAGGGGTTAGTTGCAGCTCGCTCTCCGCGATGAGCAGATGATCCTCGTGTAGGCGCTGGACACGCTGAATGTCGAACAACCAACTGAAGAACCGGCCATCGGGCACCGGCGAATTGTTGAGCGTGGCATCCAAAACATCGATACCCCAATTTAACTGAGACCTCAGTGTCAAAACGCCACTCGGATCACGGTGAGAATAATCTTGTCCGAACTTCAAAACACTGGTGCGGCTCGTCCCGTCTGCCTCGGGCCCGATTCCGAATCCAAAGCCGACGTCGCCGAGGAAAGTCTTGCCATTCTGACGCGAGAAGCCCAGTGATAGCGCCAGCTCGTCGCGAATTGATCGTATCAAGGGTTGCCGTATACTGGCCTCGAAAAGCTCGCTATCTGAGCGAATATTCAGATCCTCGGCAACTTCCTCAGTCACGTCGCTGCGGTCGATCACCGCACGCACTTGCAAGGTACCGTTCCTCGCATTGAACGGTATGCGATAACTAAATTCGCCGTTATTGGAGGCGCCGTTGGTGGTGCGATTATAAGCGCCGTAGACCTCATCACCTAGGCCTAACAAATTGCGGTGTAAGAGTAATACCCCGGTGCGCTCCGAGCCGATGCTAGGCGGGGAGAAGTTATCGATATTGATCACGATTTCGATAGGATCCGCTTCTGTGATCTCGGTGACGATGCGCGACTGTCCTAACCTATCGCCCGGTCTCAAGCTTGCCCTCAGGTCAGCGAGAAGAGGGTCTGTTTTCAGGAGGATGAGCTCCTCTTCAAGTCGGTTCACGTTAAGTGGAGATGTCGCGCCGAGTGCGACACGTGATCTCACATAGCTAGGACGCAAGCGTCGCGCACCTTTTACTTCTATGTCTTGTACTTGGCCTTCCACTGCTTGAATACGCACAATACCGTCGCGTACCTCCTGCGGAACCAGCGCAGCGCGCGAGGTAAGGTATCCTTGTTCGACATACAGTTGCGTGATCGCATCGGCCGTGTTCTTTAATTCTGCGAAGGTCACGGAGCGGTTCACGACGCGGCGTGTGAGCGCCTCGATTTGTTGATCGTCCAGTACGGTGTTTCCGGTGACGTTGACACGGCGTACGAAAATACGGATACCGCCCGTCTGCGGTGTCGTAAGCATCGGTGCTTTCTTACGCTTAAGGATCGGTTGCTTGTCGTTAGGCAACGGCTCGGTGGGTCTCATGCGACGCCGCAGGTAACGATCCTCATTCGGATCGCTCCGCTGGACGACCGAATTCTCCGATGAGGAAGTATGTCCCGGTACCGCTGGGATTTCGGCTGCATCGAGTCCGAGTGACAGACACAGGCCAAATACTAGGTATACTAGGTGCCAAAAGCGTAGGTTGGCGTGATCGATGATGCCCATGCCTTTCCCCTCAGGCTGATCATTCGTCTTAGTGTAACTATTTCACAGAAACTTTAGCTGATTTAGTCTATATTTTAAATGACCCCGTGATTATATTTATAGTCGCGTGGATCGGGGAAGTCCCCGTGCAGCGCTGACAGGCGGGACTGGTGGACGCTATTTCCAAGCGTATCGGGAGCAAGCCATGAACAAATTTATCCTATTAATTCTAATACTCGTGGCGTGTCTAGTGTCGATAGAGGCGGTTGATGCACGGCCCATCGTTTCGGCGCGCGACGGCACCGGGACGCAGGTCAAGATCTCCGGGAGTAACCCTCGCCAATATGACATCGGCGGCGGCACCCGGGCCGGCGCAAACCTTTTCCATAGCCTTCAGAAATTCGGACTCTCCAAAGGGCAGATCGCGAACTTCCTCTCCAAGCCGGACGTTCGCAATATTCTCAGCCGCGTGGTCGGCGGCGAGGCATCGCTGATCAATGGGTTGATGAAGGTTACGGGCGGTAAATCAAACCTGTACTTCATGAACCCCGCCGGGATCGTGTTTGGTAAAGAAGCCCGGCTGAATGTCCCGGGGTCCTTCATCGCGACGACGGCGAAAGGCGTTCAGGTTGGCGAAGAATGGTTTAAGGGGGCCGGGTCTAACGACTACGCGAAGTTGGCGGGATCCCCGAGCGGCCTCGGGTTTACTGAGGAAGGTTCGGGCGCGATCGTGAACGTGGGCGATTTAGCGGTTGCTCCGGGAGAGCACATCGCTTTGGTCGGCGGCAAGGTGATCAACACCGGCAAGCTCTCTGCTCCGGGCGGCGCGGTGACGATTGCCGCTGTCCCCGGTGAGAAGCTGGTGCGCGTGAGTCAGGAAGGGCAGGTATTAGCCTTAGATCTACCTGTAGCTGCCAAGGCAGAACTGACGAGCGATGTGCAGCCTGTAACGCCGGCCAGTTTGGCCGCGCTGTTGACGGGAGGTGATCTGGAAGAAGCGGCAGGTATGATGGTAGATGAGAACGGTGTGGTAAAACTCACGGCGTCGGATACCACCATTCCGGATTCGCCTGGCGTCGCCATCGCATCGGGGACTCTCGATGTTTCAAACACGGGAGATTCCGTAGGCAAGGCTCTCGGGGGAAACGTTAACATTCTCGGTGAAAAAGTCGGCCTCGTTGGCGCACGTGTTCACGCGTCGGGCACGAATGGCGGAGGGCGCGTTCTGGTGGGTGGCGATTACAAGGGGCAGGGCGAAGTGCCCACGGCGACACGCACCTATGTCAGCCGTGACTCTACGATCCGCGCCGACGCACTTGAGGAAGGCAACGGCGGCAAGGTGGTCGTTTGGTCCGATGAAACTACCGCATTCCACGGCGACATCTCGGCACGCGGCGGGGAGACCAGCGGCGATGGGGGATTCGTCGAGGTGTCGGGGAAAGAACATCTTGCCTTCCGCGGTGATGTCGACCTGGGCGCTGCACATGGGAAACAGGGTAGCCTGCTGCTAGATCCTACGAACATCACAATAGTGGATGAAGGCGAGGGTGACACCCTCAACGACAACGACGATGAATTATCCTTAATTGATCCTCAGATTTCTGAGGATGACGGCGGCACCTCCAATTTCACGCTTTCGCGAGGGAAGCTGGAAAGTTTGACGGGCAACATTACGCTGCAGGCCCAGAACAACATAAAAATCTTGGACATCGAGTCGAATCAGCTGAATCTGCAACCATGTGCAGACTGTCTTGTCAGTTTCATCGCGGACGCGGACGAAAATCAATTGGGCTCCTTCGAAATGGAGGATCTCGGCGATACAGTTCTGACAAACGGCGGCGATTTAAACATACGCGGGGCAAGCGTAACCCTTGGTGACGTCCTGACTGCGGATCCGGCAAACTTCGCCGCGAACGGAAATTTGGTGATCCGAGCTACTCACGGCGACATCAGGCTGGGCAACTTTAACACCGTAGATCGATTCGGTGGGTCGGTTAGTCTGACCGCAGACGCGGCGAGTGTAACGGGCGGCGACGTTTGGTCTTTTCAAGGGGTGGATCTTTCGCAAGGGGTAGATTTGCGGAGTCTTGGGAATCTTCGCGTGGGTTCGGTGACGGCGAGCGGCACTATAGTCGCGAATTCGTTGGGTGGGAACATCCGTTCGGGAAAGGTAGACGCTAGGTCAATCGATTCGATCCCTGCGCGGGTCGAGCTGATAGCGCCACAAGGAAACCTGACGGTCGACGGAAACATTGAAGCGGGCGTTGCGGGATCGGAGGATGGAATTGTAAGGCTAACGAGTGGCGGTTTTTTACGGGTAGACTCAGATGAGTTTACGATATTGGATGGCAGTGACAATCCGCCAAGTTTTGATACGAGCATAAACGTGAATGTAAAACTTAATGAAGATTTCTCAGAAATCTCGCTGATCCAAATTAAGGTGGGCAACGATGTCATATTTTCCGACGGCAACGGGCAGGTCGACGGAGCCGGCGCAAAAATATTGATCGACCTTGCACAGGGTCCGTTCTCCGTCGGCAATGGGCCGATCCCGCCAGGCCAAAGCGGAACCGTGGGGGACCTCCTGGTTACCCGGTCTAATTCTTCCGTGGCGGTGTCCCTTCAGGACGGCATCTTTGATACCAGCGGAGGCGGAGGCAACGGCGGAGGCGGAGGCAATGGCGGTGGCGGAGGCAATGGCGG
>JALZJW010000016.1:9235-41117 GCA_030859565.1 Pseudomonadota bacterium | reverse complement strand
CTTCGCTGAGCCACCCTGCCTCCCGGAGGAACTGCTCATGGCTGCACCGACCATGGATCACCTGGAGCTGACGGATCTCTCTGATCCGATCATGTTCACGAACCCGTTCCCGCGCTACGCAGAGCTGCGCCGCAACGCCCCCGTGTCACGTGTCAGGTCAAAACAGCTCGCGCGGAAGGGCGGCTACCTCCTCGCTCGCTACGACGACGTGATGATGCTCCACACCGACAAGCGGTTCTCGAACGACTTCATGATCAACGGCCGTCCCGGTTTGATGAAGCTCATGCCCCGGATGTTCCGCCTGCTGGCCGACAGCATGGTCTTCAAGGACGACCCGGACCACAAGCGGCTGCGTGGTCTCGTCAACAAGGCGTTCACCCCGAAGATGGTCCAACGCATGGCGGACGACATCGAGCGGACCGTCGCCGTGCTCCTCGATGATCTGGATGGCCGTGACGTCGTCGACCTGGTGGGGCAGTACGCCGTACCCCTTCCCCTGTCGGTGATCTCCGAGATGCTCGGTGTCAGTGACGCCGACCGCGACCAGTTCCACATGTGGATGCAGCGGTTCTCCGAGGGTGCCGTCGCGGGCCCGATCCAGCTCATCCGTGCGCTTCCGAACGGGCAGCGGATGATGCGGCTGTTCGAGCGACTCGCCGAGCAGCGTCGGGCCCAGCCCGATGATCGGCTCATATCAGCCCTAGTGCGGGCCAACGAGGAAGGCGACCACCTCAACGATCAGGAGGTCCTGGCGATGATCTTCCTGCTGTTGCTCGCCGGTCACGACACCATCGCGAACCTCATCGGCAGTGCCGCGCTCGCGCTCCTCGACAACCCTGAGCAGCTGATGCGTCTGCGAGAGAACCCGGCACTGATCGACACCGCCGTCGAGGAGCTCCTCCGCTACACCACTCCGGTGCCGTGCGGCGCGGCCCGGATCACCTTGGAGGATGTCGAGGTCGCAGGCGTGACCATCCCGAAGGGGAGCAACGTGCTCGGGATGATCATCTCCGCCAATCGTGACGAAGGCGTGTTCGACCACCCGGACGTGCTCGACCTCGGTCGCAACCCGAACCGTCACATCACGTTCGCGTTCGGGGCGCACTTCTGCCTCGGCAGCCAGCTGGCCCGCCTCGAAGGCAGGACGGCGCTCGCCGCGTTGGTGCAGCGGTTCGAGCACATCGAGCTGGCCGTCCCCCGCTCGGAACTGCGGTACAAGCCGACGCATTCGCTGCGCGGGTTGCGCAGCCTGCCGCTCAGGTTGCGGTGATCGCTGTGGGGAGGCAAGTGAACAGTTCGACTACCCGATCAATGACGAGGACATCGAGCGCACTGGCTGTAGCTGCCACCGCACGTCCGGAGCCCGGTGCCACGCCCGAGACGATCGCAAGAGACGCGCAGGCCGCCGCAGACGTTGTCGCCGACATTGTTACCCATCGTACCATTCGGCGTGCGCGGAAGGCGACAGTCCTCTGGGTAGATGAAAGCCGGACAACAATATTCGGACTCGGCAGTCTCTTGAGGCACTTGGGATAACGATTGTCATCTCGACTTCCACGGACGATGTCCTTACCAAGGTCAAAAGGCAACGTTTCGATGCAATCATCTCGGACATGAGTCGACCTGGCGACGATAAGGCCGGGTATACCCCCCAGTGCCGTGCAAACTCCGCTCCTCGCGCGGCTCGCGCCTGGTCTGAGGCACCTAGCCACTATTTATTGCAAGACGGCTTCTTACTTACGCGGGGCATGGTATTCGAACGACCAGGCGCGACGGCTGAGCGGTGTATGCCTCGAACCTAATGCTGTGGCGCTTGCCCGTCTCGCTGTATGCACCGCACAGCGCAGGATCTGCAGGCCATCTGGCGTTCTTTCCACGGCACAGACTGCCGGGGGCGACGATATGCATTCTAAGTCTTCGCGGTCGCAATGCGTCAATAGGGTCAGGGGCAGATGAGGGGCCATCGCTTTTATCTGTCGCGCCATGGTTAGTACTTCCCCACAGGAACCTCTTTTCTCCAGGAGCACCCACTGATAATCGGTGATCGAAGAACGCAATTTTGCAAGTGCCTCGGTGCTGTTAACGCAATAAGTCAACGTGTGTTCTCCGCGACCGGCCAAACTCGCACATAACGACGCCGTGTCCTGCCCGTCGCCGATCACCATCAACCTCATGCTGCTGCCCTCCTCTCCTGCGTATCCAGGAGATCCTGGTTTACCGCTCGTCGGCATTGCTCGTTGATATCGATCCAGCAAGCGACCGACAAGACCTTTCCGATCCGCATCGCTTGGCCATCCCCAAAACGGCGCAGTGGAATTCCAACTTTGCGCAACAAACGCTCGAGCGCTACGCTTGTTACGAGAACGTATTGCCCTATACCCTGTTGTTCTGCGAAATCGACCACTCGCTGCATCATCGTGAACGTAACCGCACCGAAGTTGACTTGGCGGCAGTCATCAGCAGACGGTCTGACCGCGAAGCGGCTCAGTTCCCAAACGCGCGAACACTCCGGGGCGGGCTCCCCGCGCAGCAGTTCGGAAAACGTGCCTTTTAGCATATAAGGACCGGTAGTCGGCAATAGCCGCGAGCAACCATCTACATCCGGTGCTCTGCCGCGGGCGATCATGTAGATGGGGGATAGTTCGTCGTAACGATCCCTCTCCACTCCCTGCTGAACCTCTACCTCCCAGCCCAGGCGCTCGTAAAACACCGTATGCCTTAAGCGGAACATTGCGTGTAGTGCTTGCCCGTCCATGTGCGAATCGGTCGGATACCCCAATAGGATTTGAGACGTCGGTACTTACCTCCGCTTGGTGATGGCAAGAGTAGACGACAGTACCGCCTTTTTTGTAACTGTAAGATCTGACAGGCGGTGTAAACACCTCGTAATAATTTCGGGGTAACGGCGAGCGAGTGTGGTCTCCTACAACAGCACAGCTGAATGTTGGAGAGTGCCCGCGAGATGGAGTGGCGGTGACATACCGCAATCTGAAGGAGTCGGGCGATACGCGGGAGAGGCGCGCTTATTACGAATACATGCGTGCCCCTTGGTTCGAAGCGGAATCCGCCGATTCAAAATACTATGTCGTGGAGGCAGCGATAGTCGAGACGCGATCGTCGCCTGCCCGGCGAATCATTGTCTCGTTCAATGGAAGGACTGTGCCTATGTCAGTTGCGGGTTTGGCAGGTCTTATAACCGGGGAGATATGAGGCCCTGCGATACGGCCCTGGCGACTGCTTGTTGGCGGTTGCAAGTGGCGAGTTTGTCGCTACAGTTCTTGAGATGAAAAATTACCGTTCGCTCTGAGATGTTCAGTATTTTGGACGTCTCCCAGGTCGTCTTGCCCTCGGCGGTCCAGAGCAGGCACTCCTTTTCGCGCTCGGTCAACTGGATATGCGCATGTTGAAGTTTCGTGTCATCGAAGACGCGCAGAACCGCTTCATGCATATACCCGGTCATCAGATAGGCGATAGGTAACGCTTCAACGAATATCTCTTCACTAATGCGCGGGGCATGAGACGCAAGGCTTAACATGGCTGCCTCGCCTCGACCACCGTGTGCCGGGAAGCTCACCCCGTTAACCAAACCAAAGTCGCGTGCCGCCATCATAAAGTCGATTATCTTAGGATTACCCGCTCGGATATCGCTCCAGACTAGCGGAGTCGTTCGATGTCTGCAGTGCGCGACAGTCGGATCGATCCGGATATACCCCTTTTCGTCGTATAGCTGGCGCCATTCCTGTGGATAGCTGCTAATCAAGACGAACTCTGGCCTGACTAATGAGGCGGGAAACTGCACGCCATAGATAAAACTTTCGAAACCGAGTTGGCGACAGAGAGCAGAACCGAGGGAATGAATGTCGTCAACGGACGTGGCGCGCAGCGCCATGCCGATAAGGTCACTTATTCGTGACGAAGGCATAATGACCTCCAAACATGATTCCTAGCTATCTTCGCTGTATCCCGACCAAGCCGTAAGCTTATAGAATACACAGCGCAAGAATACTGCAATTCCGTGTCAGTCCCAAGTGCTTTCAACAATTAAGGAACCGATTGATGGTCGAATCTAACTGCCGCGTGTCAATCAATGTGCTGTGCATCGTCGGCCTACTGATTTTCAGTGGCAATGCCCTCTGCGGGGGCTTTCAAATCAGCGTACAAACCGCGCCCGGGATCGGTCGCGCCGCCGCCGGCTACGGTCTGGTCGGAGATGACGCCTCGGCTGTCTTCTATAATCCAGCGGCGTTGACTCTTCTGCAAGACACGCAAATACAAGGCGGCCTGTTTTACGTCACCGCCAGTTTGGAGCTTGAAAACCAAGGTTCGACATTAGGAATACTCGGGCAAACTGTGCCGACCGGCGGCGTGAACCGAGATGGAGGCGAAGACGGACCTATCGCGGCGACCTATCTTGTCACCGATCCGGCGGAGCGATTCAGGGTCGGCTTGGGGATCACGACCCCATTTGGATTCGTAACGGATTATAAAAGTGACTGGGTGGGTCGCTATCATGCGTTGCGATCCGAGCTCAAGACCATCGATATCAATCCTTCCTTCGCCGTACGGTTCAACGATCATTTTTCCATCGGGGCAGGCATGAGTATTCAGCACGCGGACGCGACGCTAAGCCGGGCTGTTTTCACCGGCCTGCAGCTTCCCGACGGCTTTGTCCGTGTCAGAGGGAAAGACTGGGGCTTAGGCTACAACGTTGGAGCCATGTATGAAGCGAACCAGAATACCCGTTTCGGCGTGGGTTTTCGTTCCACCATCGAACAGACCTTTGACGGGATCAGAAACCTAGAAGGGGTGCCCGGTTTGTCGGGAACGGTAGGTGCAAAAGCTCGCCTGAAATTGCCGGAAACGCTATACATCGGCGCATATCACCAATTCCATCCACAGTGGGCTCTGACCGCTGGCATACGCTGGACGAACTGGAGCCGGTTCGACGAGATCCGGATCCGGTTTGCGGATGGCAGCCCCGACGATGTCACACCGCAAAACTGGGAAGACAGTTGGACTTTTGCACTAGGGGTGGATTACCGCTACAACGCCGAGTGGACCTTCCGTGCCGGGTACTCATTCGATGATACGCCCGTTCCCAGCAAGCAATTTCGCACACCGAGCATCCCGGATAATGATAATCATTGGCTAGCGGTGGGCGCGAGCTACACCTACCAAGAGAACCTCGTGCTCGATCTGGGCTATACCCACGTATTCTACGAAGACGCCGAGATCGAAAACACCATCAATCTGGTTTCGAGCAATCTCGCGCCTTTGGGAACCTTTAGCAGTACGCTGGTCGGCGATTTCGAGTCCGCGAGCGTCGACGTCGTGGGTGCCCAATTGCGATACAGCTTTTGATCGTTCCGTCCCTGGGGCTTGCGCCACTCCTCCAGCCGATCTTCGCCATTTTCGGAAAGTTCCAGATTCGCCGTGCTGCCTGGACGACTCCGGTAATCCTCTAGGATATCTCCAGGGATCTGCATTTGAACCTGCTAGATGTGACAGGTTCGCACGGAACTCGCCCGGCCTAAACTTAGTTGGGCAGTTGCCTCCTGCGTAGACGTGAAGCGGACGCGCGACGGGAGGGGGAAGTGTCGCAACGCAACCCACTCCACTCCACCGTGGAAGCAACTGCCCAACTAAGCCGAGACACGGCGGATTTTACAGATTCTCACTGGGGTCGGATACAAGCACATAGACTAAACGAGGCTGGCTTGTGGCGCAACGTAGACGGGGCAGTCAAGGGGGGATCTTCACCAAGCTCAAATCCGACAATCAGCTCGATTATGTGCCCACCCGCACCTGGGTCGGTAATCAGATCTACCTGCTCTCGACGCTCCTCGCCCACAACCTCGGCCGTGAACTGCAGGTGATCGCCCATTCTCCCTCGCGCATCACACTCGAGAAACGACCCGCCCTGTGGGACTTCGTGCGACACCCTACGGCGTCGGCTTATCCAGCGTGCAGGCCGGCTGATCCGCCCGCAAGGCCATCTCACTCTCAGCTTGTCCATAAACCCCGCCGTCCGACGAGCTGTTGCATTACCTGGAGCTCTGAAAGCTGCCTGAGATCGGCAAACAACGAAAACTATGCAACGTTGGGGTTTACTTAAACCATCGCGGCGGTGATGAGCACGGCCGACTCGGTGATCTCGACCACCGCTCCCGCCGTATCACCGGTCGCGCCACCGAGGCGGCGGAGCATGGCGGCGCGCACTAGAATGAATGTAGTGAATACGGATGCCAGCATCCACAAGCCATCACTGCCTATCGTCATCGGGATGGCGGCCACGACAACGAGCACGACGATGACCGCCGGCCGGCGTGGAAACGCTCGGGCGTGAACCTCCCCCAAACCGCCGGGCCGGACGTAGGGAGTGGTAAGAAACAAAGCCAGCAACGCGCCGCGTCCGAGCATGGGTGCAAGCACCAGCGGTAACTGTTGGGCGGCCAGCGCTTCCAACGCGGCAAGCTTGACAAGCAAGACCAGTATGAGCGCTACCGCGCCCGCCGGACCGCAGGCCGGATCCTTCATGATCGCCAGGCTGCGTTCGCGATCCCCCTGCCCCCCGGCCCAGGCGTCGGCGCTGTCGGCCAGCCCGTCGAGGTGCAGCGCACCGCTCATCAATACCCAGGCGGCCAGAAGGATCGCCGCGTGCAGCAGGGTGCTGCCCTCTCCCAGCGCCCAAGCCAACGCGGCCAGGGTGAATCCGAGCAGGAGACCGACCAGCGGGTAATAGAGCAGGGACCGGCCAATGTCTTGTTCGCCGGGCGCGTCCGGCAAGCGCACTGGCAGCCGGGTCAGAAACTGCAGTGCGATGAGGAAAGCTTGCAAGCACTTCACGGCATCAAAGGGTCGCGCGGTCGCACCTGCATCGTACCGTCTGCATTAACGTGGCCGCACAGCCGGTGGAGCGAGGCGGGCTGGACCTCGATCTGCAGCGATTTCTCGATCGGTTTTCCCAATGCCTGGCAGAGCAGGATGCGGATCGGTCCGCCGTGGGTGATAAGCAGCAGGCGCCGATGGCGATATTGCGTTATCACGGCTTTCAGGGTGCCGAGCGTGCGTGACTGGAGATGCGATAAGGTTTCCGCGCCCGGAGGTGTATATTTAAGCGGGTCCTGCCAGAAACGCGTCAGCGCCTCGGCATCGATGGCCGCGAGGTCAGCGGCCGTGCGTCCTTCCCAAGCACCGAAGTGCATTTCCCGCAAATCCTGGTTGAGCTCGATCGGCAGCAAGCGGCGCCGCGAAAGCTCACGGGCGAAACCGGCGCAGCGTGCGAGGGGAGAGCTGACGATGCGGTCCCAATGAGCGTCTTCGGGGAGGGACGCCCACATCCGCGCCCAGCCCTCGGCGGTGAGCGGATCGTCGCTGCTGCCTCGATAGCGCGCGCCGCCCTCGGCTTCGCCGTGCCGCAGCAGATCCACGAAAGTCATCGCGCCACGCCTAGCGTTCCTTCCCGGAAACACCGGCCTCGGCAAACGTGGCCATGTCCCGGTGCAAGGCGCAGGCGAGCCGCAGCAAAGGGACCGCGGCCGCGGCGCCGCTGCCTTCGCCGAGCCGCAGGCCTAGATCGAGGAGCGGTTGCGCGTCCATGGCCGCGAGCACCAGACGATGACCCGGCTCGGCCGAGCGGTGCGCGAAAATAAACCACTCGGCTGCGCCCGGACACAGGCGCGCCGCCGCGAGCGCCGCGACGCTCGTGATGAAGCCATCCACAAGTACCGGCAAACCCAGTTGCGCGCAGCCGAGATAACTGCCCGTGAGCGCCGTGATTTCGAAACCTCCCAGGCGCCGCAATGCTTCGTAAGGGTCGGCGAGATGCGGGCGATGTAAAACGAGCGCGCGCCGGATAACTTTCACTTTATGCGCGACACCGGCGGGAGCGAGCCCGGCGCCGGGTCCCGCGAGGTGTTCGGGCGGGAGGCCGAGGAGAGCGCAGCCTAACGCGGCGGCCGACGTGGAGTTGCCGATCCCCATCTCGCCCCCGATGTAGATCTGCGTCCCGGCGAGAAACACGCGTTCGGCCGTGTCGCGGCCGGTGCGCGTTGCGCGCGCGCATTGTTCCGGGCTCATGGCCGGTGCGCGGGTAATATTTTCCGTGCCCGGACCGAGACGGCAGTCCAGCACGCCTTCGAGCGGCCCGGGATCGTTCACCGTACCGAGATTGATCACTTCGAGGATTGCGCCCAACTCCCGCGCCAGGACATTGATCGCGCCGCCCCCGTGGGCGAAGTTGCGCAGCATCTCCACGGTGACTGCTTGCGGAAAGGCCGAGACCTGCTCGGCGGCGACCCCATGATCGGCGGCGAAGACCGTGACGTGCACGCGCGCTACGGCGGGCTTGGGCGTGCCCTGCAACGCGGCGAGCCGGATCGCGAGCGCCTCGAGTTGCCCCAGCGCGCCTGGAGGCTTGGTCAACTGCAACTGGCGGTCCGCCGCCTCGCGGCCCGCGGCCGCGTTCGGCGATGCGGCCGGCCCCCGAAGCCAGTCAATCGCATCATTCACAGATCTTCTCCTTTCAACACCCAGGGCAGACCGGCCAGCGTGAGGACGACGCGCTCGCAGCGCTCCGCGAGCGCCTGGTGCAACCGCCCGGCCTCGTCCGCGAAGCGGCGGGTCAGGGCATCGAGCGGGACGATGCCGAGGCCGGTCTCATTGCTCACCAGGATGAGGTGAGCTTCGATCTCGGGCAGCACGGCCAGCAGCGCGTCGCGTTCTTTCGCGAGTAACTCCTCCCCCGCGCATAGAAGCTGCGTGAGCCAGAGCGTGAGGCAGTCCACGACGGCACAACGGCCTTCCATCGCATGCGCGCGCAGCGCGCCGGCGAGTGCGTAGGGTTCTTCCACCACTGTCCAGGCGGCCGGACGCCGCTGCCGGTGCAACTCGATGCGGCGGCGCATCTCCTCGTCGCCGGCGATCGCGGTAGCGACATAGGTCACAGGCAGCCCGCTTTGCAAGGCGAGCGTCTCGGCGAGCCGGCTCTTGCCCGAGCGCACCCCGCCTAGGATCAGTGTCTTCAATGTCATTCAGCGCTAAAAGGTTTTCAAGTACTCGATGAGTGCGCTTTTCTCCTCCCCGGAGAGGTGGGTCCCGAACTCGTGCCCTTGGTTTGCATTGCCCCTCTTGCTGACGTCGTGGCGCGTCCCGATGCGCTCGGCCTCGGGATCCTGCGCGATGAACCCGGCCCTATCGGGATCGTAGACATCGTAGCCGCGATAGAAAACGCGCGGGCGTTTTGCCGCGGGATCCAAGAGATCGCGCAAGGTCGGCACCGAGCCGTTATGGAGGTAGGGCGCGCGCAGCCAGATCCCGTCGAGGTGTGGCACCTTGTATCCGATGAGATCCTCTTCCACGAGGCCGCGGCGTTCGATGCCCATGGCCGCGACCGCCCGGTTGGCCTTGACGGCGGCGCTCCTGGTCCAGCGATCCAGCCGGCCGCGGCTGGTGCCGATTTCGACCAGCGGCAGCGGGCGGCCGATCCGGCCGCTGTCCTCGGCGTGGCAGAACGCGCATTGCGCATCGAACACGGCCTGTCCGTCAGCAGCCTTCGCGGTGTCAATCGGGAACGGGTATGCGGGCGGCGGGGTGCGTTTGGCGTAGTCCGTGATCCATTGCACCTCCTCGATAAGCTCCTTCCTATCATGCGGCGCGCCGCCCAAAAGCCCGAGCGCTGAATCCATGACGACTGTATACGCATCCCAGGTGTCGCCGGCGACGTTCATGCGTTGCGGATCCCTGTCGCCGGGCGTCGAGTCGTATTTCTTGAGGTTCCAGATCGCTGGAAAGTCGGCCGGGCCGGAGGCGTCGTCGATAGGGTTCAGAGAATAGTTGATGAGATTCATGGCGTCGTCCCGCCCGCGTCCCCAGTCGGCGACGTCGGTGCGGTAGATCGACGGATATTGCGACTCGCGTTCCAGCAAGCGCTGCTTGGTGGTCGGGATGATGGAGAAGCGGTACATCAGCGTTTCCATCCAATCGAGGTTGGTGACGTTTTCGATCTCTTGCAGGACATTGTCACTGTTGAAACGCGGGTCCTTGGCGCAATCGATAAGGAACCGCAAGAATGCCTGGATATTCGTCGTGTGCCCCGGTCCCAGCGGCGCGAACACGGGCTTGGAATCGGGTGCGGTCCGATAACGCGCGGTGTGACACAGGGCGCAGTTGTTGGCGACGCGCGGAAAACCGAAGGTCTTTTTCGTGAACCCGATGGGTAACTCCTGCCCTTCCTCCCAAGGCAGGCCGAGCGCGGCGTAACCGCCCGGGCCCGGAAGCTTTTCGGGAAACATCCGCGGCAGGACGTAAAAGATCCAGTACGGAATACCCGCATCCCGCTCCGCCCCGATCGACGCATACATGAAGCGCGTCGCGTCGTCGCGCCGCACCCAATCCGGTTGCGGATGCTCGCGAAATCCGCGCTCCCAGGCGATGTAACCCATGACGCCGGCCAGAAGCGACAGAATGGAGAGCAGGATATGGCTCCGCTTGGGAGCGCTCCGTGGGGTGTCGTTCATGGGTCGCGGCTAAAAGGTCTTGAGATACTCGATTAACGCGTTTTTTTTGTCCGCGGACAATTCGGTGCCGTATTCGGTTCCTTCGTGCCCCTGATTGCCGTTGCCCGGGACCCTGGTATCAAAGGCGAAGAACTTTTTACCGTCCGCCTGGAGCGCGTCGGAGCGAAATCCCACGTTCTGCGGGTCGTAGACATCATTGCCGCGATAGAACACCGCCGGCCGGTTGTCGCTCGGTTCCAAGAGATCGCGCAGGCTCGGCACCGAGCCGTTGTGCAGATAGGGCGCGCGCAGCCAGATCCCGTCGAGCGGCAGGTTGGCGTAACCGTGGGTTTTGTGAAAATGCGTGAAGCGATAGGTGTTCTCCTCCTCCGCCTGCACGGCCGCCAAGCGTCCGCCGCCGCCCGCTCCCGCGGTGGTTTGCGATCCGCCGGCGCCGAAATCGGCGCTGCAGGGTTGCCGCGCCTGCCCGGCAAAGACCGTGGCCAGGTTGACGGCGAGCTCCTCGGTGAAATTATCCAAGCGATAGCGATCGGTGCCTATCTCATCGATCGGGGTTACGAATCCGACCCGCCGGCCCGTGAAGTTTTGCCCGTTAAGACCGTGGCAATCCGCACAGTAGCGGCGGTAAAGCGGCTCGCCCCGGTACGCGAGAGCATGGTCGATCGGAAAGAAATCGTCGTAGTTCCGGGGTGTGAAATCGAGCAACCAGCTCTCGATGCGGCATAGGGCTGGATGATCGATGCTCGGCGGCAAAGCCCCAGTGCTGATAGCGGCGCTCAAGTGGCGCTCCTTGCCGCGATCGTTATTGCCGTCCCAATTTAGTTCCATCTCGCGACCGTCCGAGCGCTTCCTGCGCGGCCCTTGCAACCAGATGGACGGGAAATCCGCGGCGCCTAGGCTCCGCGGGTCCACTTTTCCCTGTGTCCGCCAATCGGGCAGGTGCTCCCAAGGCATGTTAAGGAGACCCTTGGCATGACTGAAGCTGTCGCCGCGGCCCGGCCCCCACTGCGGTTGGCGGTAGGAGAAACCGAGCCTGCCCGCGAGCCACTGCCCGCGCTCGCGCGTGCGTGCGATGGCGGCCGGATAGACGCCGTGGCGATCGATCCAGCTCAGATCGCCCCCGAGCGCCTGAATTTCGGGGATCAGATCGCGCTTGGAAAAACGCTTGTGCGCGGCGCACTGGAAAAAGAAATGCTCGAAAGCGTAGAAGTTGAAGCGATGGGCCGGCATCCCGAGGACTAAAACCGCCGGATCATCGGGCGTTTTACGCACCGTGCCGGCGTGGCAAGCCGCGCAGTTTAGGAAAACCCGATCCACTCCGAGATACCGGCGCTTGGAAATACCGGCCGGGAGATCGCGTTCCTGGCCGCTGCCGTCATGCTCATAGAAAAACCCCAGCGCCTTGTAACCCTCCCGGGAAAGCTGCCTGCGGGCTTCCGCGGCACCCGCCTCATCGCTCATGTAGGCCGCGGTCCGCGTGAGATAATCCGGCGCCAAGCGGCCGCCGGCGACTTCGGTCAAGGACTCCGCGCAGACCAGCGGGGCGGTCTGCCAGATCCAGTACGGAATTCCGAGATTGACTTCGGCTCCCGTGGAACCGTACTTAAAATGTTCTTCGATATCCGTGTAACCGACGGCGCGGTCCGGGAGCAATCGGTATGCGGCATACCCGGCGGCTAGCAACACCACCGAGGCGATCACCGCGGACAGAATCGCCCACGCCTTGCGCAACATGGCGCCCGCGGCGCCCGGAAGTTTTTTAGGCGGTTGTTCTTCTTCCATTGCCAGCCTCCCGGCGCGTGTAGGCATCAACGCCGGAGTGTTCGCGATAATAACGTTGTGGCGTGCGATGATCGAGGAAAATGTTACCTATGTCACAATGCGCCGGCGGCGCGCGGCGGAACAGAACCCGAGGCGCCGTAGCCCCGGTCGTTAATCAAAGTTAAGATCGCCAGCTTGATCCTGGTATCTTTACCCAATCCGTGTTCAACCACATGCATTTACCGAGGTCTGCGATTATGTCTGCGATTGTCCTCCTGCTAATAGTCCTACTGCCGCAAGTCGTTTACGCGAAGGAGGTCGTCGGATGGGTGGAGAGGATAAAGCTCTATCCCGGAGAGATGAACTTGAAGGCGAAAATCGATACCGGGGCGAAGAACTCCTCCATCAACGCCCGTAACATCGATGAATTTACCCGCGACGGAGACCCCTGGATACGTTTTGAGGTCACTGATCGGGATGGCCACAAGGTCAAGATTGAACGGCAATTGGAGCGCCGGGCCAGGATTCAGCGGCATTTCGGCAAACTGCAAACGCGGCCCGTCGTGGTGCTCGGCGTCTGTATGGGCGATATATACAAGGACATCGAGGTGAATCTGGTCGATCGCAAAGGCTTTCTCTATCCGGTGTTGATTGGGCGGAGCTTTCTTAAGGAGAACATAATAGTCGACGCGACGCTCACCTATACCCGCGAACCAGTCTGCAAAGGGGTAGGCGGGGGTGGGTAGCCGCCATGTCTATGTTTTATCATTCCTACTGACGCTCCTCGGCGCGGGTCTTTTTTTATACAAGATCGTGGCCTTGGGTTTCCCGATCGTTCCGGGCGAAAAGTCCGAACTCTGGGATGTCGAGGTGCGTATCAGCTTCGTGGCGCGCGGCGGTCCGGTGAAGGTGTCGATGTTTATTCCGCGGACCTCGCCTCGGCTAGCGGTCGTGGACGAAAATTTCATCTCGCGGGGCTTCGGTCTCACGACGACGCTCGTCAAGGGTAACCGCCAGGCGGCGTGGGCGATCCGCGAGGCGAGCGGGGCGCAGGCGTTGTATTATCGATCCTCGGTTCAGGCGCTGGAACCGGCGGAAGAGGAGACCATCGCCAAGAGACCCGAGAGCCAACCGCTGCCCTCCCTCGAAGGTCCGTATCTCGCAGCGGCGGAAACCCTGCTAAAGTCCGTACGTGAGCAATCCGCGGACCTCGATACGATGGTCGCACAACTGATCAAGCATCTGTGGGAGCCGCACAATGACAGCAACGCGGCGCTGCTCACCGGTCCGCGGCCCGATCGCGACCGCGTTGCGGAGGCGGCGCTGCACCTGCTGGCGCTCGCCCAAGTCCCGGCGCGCCTGCTTCAGGGCATAAGGCTCACGCTCCAAGGCGGCGAAGTGCCGATGTTGTCATGGTTGCAGGTCTACTCCGAGGGGCGCTGGAGCGCCTTCGATCTCGGCACGGGCGAGGCCGGTTTGCCGGACGATTACCTGGTATTTTCTATCGGTCCCGAGCCCCTGTTCAAGGTCAAGGGGGGAGACAAGGTGCACTACACGATCGCGGTCCGGCGCACCGAGGCGGGCGGTCTCGAGGCCGCTGCCTTGCGAAGCCGCATCGTCAATCCTCAACTCTTGGAATTCTCGTTGCTGAACCTGCCGATGCAGACTCAGAGCGTCTACCGGGTCTTGCTCGCGGTGCCGGTGGGCGCCTTTCTATTGCTGATCATGCGCAATATCGTAGGGATCAAGACCTTCGGCACCTTCATGCCGGTGCTTATCGGGCTCGCCTTCCGGGAGACGCAATTGCTTTGGGGATTGGTCCTGTTCTGCGCCGTGGTGGCCTTGGGTCTCAGCGTGCGATTCTATTTCGAGCGCCTGAAGCTGCTGCTGGTCCCGCGGCTCGCGGCGGTGCTTATCGTGGTCGTGTTGCTCATGGCAGCGTTCAGTATTGTCAGTCACCAACTGGGGCTGGAACTGGGGCTCTCGGTCGCCTTGTTCCCGATGGTGATCATGACTATGACCATCGAACGCATGTCGATCGTATGGGAAGAACGCGGCCCGGCCGAGGCGATTCAGCAAGGGCTCGGCAGTCTTGTTGTCGCGGCCTTGGCTTACCTGGCGATGGCCGCCGCCTACACCGAGCACCTGATGTTTGTGTTTCCGGAACTGTTGCTCGTGCTCCTGGCGGGGTCGCTGCTTTTGGGGAAATACACGGGTTATCGTCTCGTTGAGTTAAGGCGGTTCAAGGCCCTCGCCTCGCCACGGCCATGATCTTCGGCACCGTTCGGCGCCTGCGGGAGGCGGGCGTGCTGGGGATCAACGAGCGCAACAACTGCTACACGCTGGCGTACAACCCGCGGCATCTCTATCCCTTGGTTGATGACAAGCTCCGGACCAAGCAACTGGCCTTGAAGGCCGGGCTCTCCGTGCCGGAGCTTTACGGCGTGATTGAGATCGAACACCAGATAAAAGTGATCCATGAGGTCCTCGCAGGGCATCGGGAATTCGTGATCAAACCCGCCCAAGGCAGCGGCGGAGACGGCGTGCTGGTCGTGGCCGGGCGGGCCAAAAACATGTACCGATTGGTGAACGGCGTCATCATGGACCGGTCCCAGCTAGCCCATTACGCATCCAACATACTGAGCGGTCTCTTCAGCATCGGCGGTCACCCCGACAAGGCCTTGATCGAATACCGCGTGCAGTTCGATCCCTTGTTCGGGGCCATCAGCTTCCAGGGCGTTCCGGATGTCCGCATCGTGGTGTTTCAGGGCTTCCCGGTTATGGCCATGGTGCGGCTGCCCACGCGCCTCTCGGACGGCAAGGCCAATTTGCATAAGGGCGCCATCGGCGCCGGTGTGGATATCGCGACCGGGCGCACCCTGACCGCGGTGTGGCGCAACGAGGTCGTGAGCGAGCACCCCGACACCGGCAATCCCGTCACCGGTCTCCAAATCCCGCACTGGGATCGGCTGCTCGGGATCGCGGCCCAAGCCTATGATCTCACGGGCTTGGGTTATGTGGGGGTTGATATCGTGCTCGATCGGGACAAGGGACCGTTGCTCTTGGAGCTGAACGCACGTCCAGGTCTCAACATACAGATCGCCAATGGCGCGGGTCTCCTTCCTAGGCTACAACTCATCGAGCGGATCGCCGCTCGGCCTTATGCCGTGGAAGAACGCGTCGCGTTTGCGAAAGACCGTATGGCGGCAGGTTAAATCTGATGGCCGTCGCAAGGTGGCGTGTACGGCTTCTCGGTAAAAAAAACCGGCCCGGCGATGCATTGCTCGCTGGGCCCGTGTTCGCCAGGCTGATGATTCGCATCGGCTCGCCACAACGGGTCGTCCGGCTATTGGCGATCCGTTATATAAGGTTGTATATTTCGCCCCCTCAGGCTGAAGGGCGAGGTAGCGATGCGATCCCGTTGGAAAAGGTGGCTTTGCTCAGTCGGGCTCATGGCGTGCTCCTCCACGGTGCCAGCGGGCGACCTTACCGTGTCGGCGGCGGCCAGCCTGACCGATGCCTTCAAGGAGATCGGCCGGGCTTTCGAGGTGCAGCACCGCGATACCATCGTCCGGTTCAATATTGCGGCGTCCGATGCCCTGGTTCAGCAGCTCGCGGCGGGCGCGCCGGTCGATGTGCTAGCCACGGCGGACCAAGAATCCATGGACAAGGCCGCGGCCCGGACGCTCATCGAGCCCACCACTCGCACGAACTTCGCCCGCAACACGCTGGTGGCGATCGTGCCTGCCGATCGCGAGGTCGTATCTCAGGAACTGCGCGATCTTGAACGGGACGACATTACGCGCATCGCGCTCGGTAACCCGGCGAGCGTACCGGCCGGGCGCTATGCCCGGGACGCTCTTGAGCGGGCCGGGCGTTGGCCCGCGATCGAGGCCAAAGCTATTTATACGCAGACCGTCCGCCAGGCCCTCGACTATGTCGCGCGCGCCGAAGTCGATGTCGCCTTCGTGTATGCCACCGACGCCGCGATCCGCAATGAACGGGTCCGCGTCGCTTTCACGGTGGCTACCGAGGTCCCCATCACCTACCCCATCGCCGTCGTCGCAGGGAGCACCGGTGAAGCACGGCGTTTCTTGGACTACGTGCTGTCGCCGCCTGGCCAGGGTATCCTGGCCCGGTATGGTTTCCTCTCGCCATGACCGGGATCGCCGAGGACATGGGGTACGCCTGGACGGCACTGGCGCTGTCCCTCAAGGTGGCGAGTTGTGCCACGCTCGTGTGCCTCGTTATGGGCGTCGGTGTGGGCTATGTGCTGGCCCGGCGGCGGATCCCGGGCCGCGATCTGGTCGATGCGCTTCTGACCTTACCGCTCGTGATGCCGCCCACGGTGCTCGGCTATTACCTTTTGGTTGTCATCGGGCGCCAGGGGGCGCTGGGCGCCTGGCTCCACGACGCGTTCGGTATCCGCCTGATCTTCACCTGGCAGGGGGCGGTGATCGCCGCGAGCCTGGTCGCCTTTCCATTGACCTTCAAGTCGGCGCGCGCCGCCTTCGAGGCGGTCGACCGCGAGTTGGAGGAGGCCGGGCGCGTGCTCGGCGTGTCGGAGTGGGGGATCTTCTTTCGCGTGACTCTGCCGCTCGCCTGGCGCGGCATCCTCGCGGGCGTGCTCCTGGCCTTTGCCCGCGCCCTGGGCGAGTTCGGCGCCACGCTCATGGTGGCCGGCAGCATCCCGGGCAAGACCCAGACGCTCTCGATCGCGGTCTACGAAGCGGTGCAGGCGGGTCACGACGAGGCCGCCCTGATACTCGTGGTCATCACGTCTGTCACCTGCCTCGCGGTGCTCCTAGCGGCGGGGCGCCTGGCCCCGGGTCGGATCGCGAGCGAATAAGACGCCAATGGCGCTGGAAGTCGATATCCGCAAGACGCTCAAAAGCGCCAGGCAGATCTTCCATCTGCATGCGCGTTTCAGCGTGCACAGCCCTCGGATCGTGGTCCACGGTCCCTCGGGGGCCGGGAAGAGCCTGCTCCTCAAGGCCATCGCCGGGTTGATCACGCCGGACGAAGGCTCGATCGTGCTTTCCGGGACCACGCTCTTCCACAGCGCCGCCGGAACCAACGTCTCTCCCCAAGAACGCAGGGTCGCTTATCTTTTCCAGGACTATGCCCTGTTCCCGCACTTGACGGTGCGGCAGAACGTCGGCTTCGGCCTGCGGCGCGGGTGGCTCAATATGCGCGGCGATCGCCCCGATCCGGCTATCGACTCTTGGCTCGAGGCCTTCGAGCTCTGCCGTGTGGCACACCAGTACCCGAGCCAGATCTCAGGCGGGCAACGCCAGCGCACGGCACTCGCGCGGGCGCTCGTGGCGTGCCCGCGCGCCTTGCTCCTCGACGAGCCCTTCGCGGCTCTGGACCCGGCCCTGCGCTCGCGCATGCGCGCGGAGTTGCACGCGCTGCACGTGCGACTCGAGGTCCCGATGGTCCTCATCACCCACGATCCCGAGGACGTGCGGGTCTTCGGCGAAGAGGTCCTGCGACTCGCGGACGGGGTAGTCGAAGCATCGAGCGCCGCGGAGGTGCTCGACCCGCCCGGCGCATATGCCCATCCCCCGGGTCTTTTACTAGGTGAGCATCGAACGCAGGCCCATCGAGCTTAGAGGGCTTGTGTGGATGGCGGTCGGCGACCGCAACCTCGGCGGACCCGGGCGCATCGCCCTGCTCAGAGAGATCCGCGACCACGGCACAATCACGCACGCGGCCCGGGCGATGAAGATGAGCTACAAGGCCGCGTGGGATGCGGTCGCGGGCATGAACAACCTGGCCGGCGAACCGCTCGTTGAGCGCGCCGCCGGCGGGCGCGGCGGCGGCTCGACGCGTCTGACTGCGCGCGGCGAGCGGCTGGTCGAGAACTTCGAGCGCATCGACGTCGAGCACCGGCGGTTCTTGGAGGCGTTGAACCGGCAGGCCCGCGGGCTTGTGGAGGATCTATTACTCATCAGGAGAATCGATATGCAAACCAGTGCACGTAACCAATTCCTCGGCACCGTCCGGGCCATCACGCGGGGCGCGGTCAACGATGAGATCGGCATCGAGGTGGTCGGCGGGCAGATGATCGTCGCCATCATCACCCATGAGAGCGCGGAACGGCTCGCGCTCGAGGCCGGCAGCAAGGCCTTCGCGCTCATCAAGGCCTCCTCGGTCATCATCGTCACGGACGAGCGCGGCACCAAGTTCTCGGCGCGCAATCGTTTCAGCGGCACCGTATCGCGTTTGCATCCCGGCGCCGTGAATACCGAGGTCGTGATCGGTCTGCCGGAAGGTGGCGGGATCGCCGCCATCATCACCAATGACAGCGCCGCGAGCCTGGGTCTCGCGGAAGGCCTGGCGGCGAGCGCGATCTTCAAGGCCAGCAGCGTGGTCGTGGGCGTGCCGGCATGATGGGATTGGGTATGCTCCATTCGATCGGGCGCAGCGGCAGAATAGATGAAAACACCGGCCACTCGGCAGGGATAGCCGTAATCGGTCCGGCACGGAAAGGCTTATGGCTTCGACTTCGTGGCTTTAATTTTTTCCTGACAGATCGGCCTAGGTAAAGAGCGCCGATGCATACCTGGCAGCACGAATTTGAATTTTTTTATAGATCTTATAGATCATTTCCAGATGTTGTGGTATACATAGCACAATGATTCATAGATGACCACTAACCTTGTTGAACAAACGTAAGAGAAAAGAGGCATAGGCTTTTGCGCACGGGACGCTGGCCTGTCAAGATGGCTTTCACAGTTTCATGACCAATATCAATCTTTTGGCTTTTAGGGATTCATTTTTATATCCTCCTTTGTCAAGCGAGCAAGTTAGTTGATTTAAGCCAGTTTAGAAAATTGATTGCTAAAGAGAAGCGGGTGGTGTATTTTTGTCGTTGCTGAATTACCACAGTTTAATGCGCGTTGAGTGTTGTATAGGTGCACGAATGGTGATTGCGTCCGCGCACGGTTACCCCTACGGTGTGGGCGCTCGTCAGGTCTTGGGGACGGAGTTACGAGAATGATGAAATTATTTTTCGCACTTTCTGGAATTGCGTTAAGCACGGTTGCAACGGTTGCAATGGCACAATCGACTGGCATGCCGCCCTACACCCCTGATCCCGGCCCAGTGGCCGGGAATTGGGAAGCAACCCTAAGCGGCACGGGCGATTCGACTACGGACGACGGGTTCGATAATTCAGATTTTGGCTTCGCCGGCTCGATTGGATACTACCTGACCAAAAATATCCCACTCACGTTCAGGCAAAGACTTAATTATGCGGACGTGGGTGACAGCAACATATTTAATGGCCGGTCAGTTTTTCAGGCTGCTTATCAGTGGGATTTTGCGAGATGGCAGCCATATCTCGGCTTGAACCTCGGCGGGCAATATGGCGCGGGCGTCGAAGATGATGGCGTCTGGGGTCCTGAAGGGGGACTCAAATTTTTTGTAAACGAGAGCACATTTATTTTTGGGGCCATTAGTTACGAAATGCTGATCAGTGAGTGCTGCAAAGACGGGACAGTTCCCTACGCGCTCGGCATTGGTTTCGACTTCTAGGCTTAACGATTAGACACTGTAGTAGACGTTCCGGCCCGGCCGTTTGATCGGGTTCTCGCATTGAGATGCCGGGGCAACCCTACGAGGGAGGACATAGACAATGACTTCTGTAATGAGATTCGCGGTCCTGATGATCGCGGCGGTTACGCTAACCGGATGTGCATCGCGGCCGATGAATCAGCTCGCGAGCATGCAGCCGAGCGGCGCCGCCTTTGACAATGCCTTGGCGCAGGATTATGCGGCGCTGTCCAAAGCGGAGAAGTTTCAGGGCGACCACCGAGATGCTGATACGTACGCACAGCGGGCCACGGCCGCAGCCGGAGGACAGTCGCCGGGGCCGGATCAGGTCGAGCTAAGGCAGCCATTTCTGAAAGGTAAGTATGTCTCGGAGCTGTCGGATGCGCGTCAGCGGTTGGTCTCGGCGCTCGACAAGACTGGGAGGACCAAGGCGCCCGAGGATGCGGCCCGCGCCCAAACGTCTTACGATTGCTGGGTAGAGCAGGCTTCCGAGGACCTACAACCGGCGGACGTCAACGCCTGCAAGCAAGCTTTCATGGATGCAATCGCCAAGGTCGAGGCGGCGCTGGCGGCCGAGGAACCTGCACCTGTGCCGGAAGCTGCTGTCCCACCAGAGAGCTATCTGGTGTTCTTCGATTTGGATAAAGCTGATGTGACGCCTGAAGGGATGAGTATCGTCGAAAGCGCAGCGGCCGACGCTAGCGCGAAGCCGTTCAATAGGATCATAGCGCTCGGTCACGCCGATACGTCCGGGAGCGACAGCTACAACAGGGATCTATCGCAGCGGCGGGCGGATGCAGTGAAGTCCGCTCTCACCGAGTTCGGAGTGCAAGCTGACGCCATTGAAACCGAGGCCCTCGGTGAAACGCAGCCGTTGGTGCCGACCGATGACGGCGTTCGCGAACCGCAAAACCGACGAGTTGAGATTGTCATCGAACACTAAGGATCTACTATTGCCTTCCAACAATTAGCCCGCTGCCACGTGCAGACGCCGCCCTAGCGCGGCGTCTTTTTTTTGGAACGTACCGGTAGACAGAAGAAGCATCGTCGCGAGTGTCTGGGAACGCGCTCGAAGCGGCGGACTAACTAACTTAATTAATGTCCAATGATCGGTAGTGTCGGAGCGTTGTTCGCAACGAGTAAGACACTCCTCCCGCGCAGCGACGCGCGTGAGCGTTTTCGCAAGGATGTGTGACCGAAACGGTTATCTACCGATATCTACCGAGGAGGGCTGCCGCCGTTTACGCTACCCGTCGAGGACGGCAAATTCCGAATCAGGGCATCTTTACCCAGATCGCACACCACCCCTTGGGACTGATTTTCCCTTCTACGGTCTTACAGGCGCTGGGCGCCTCAAAATGCAGACAGTTATCGCATTGCTGGTCACCCTTTGGCTCATCCTGGTATTGGACCGACGCCTGGGACGCCTTTGCTGAATATGCCTTCCTGCTCACGGGAATTACCGCGATTGCGGCGAGCGCCGCCATGCTCTTGAGCGCCGACCGGCGAGTGATTTTGGATTTATCGTTCATGCTTTTCCTCGTTTGATTTTAAATTTCGTTGACTTTTTTTGCGCAACGGTTTTTTTCATCATATACCGGCGTTGTCATATTGGAAACCGCCGCAGGCATTTGGCGTTTAGTTGTCACGGCGATTTGGCGTGCCGCAATCCCGCCGGTATCAGCCAGCGATCGAGCAGTACAAATCCGCCCTCGATAAGAAGCGCCAGCGCCGCAGCCGGAATCGCTCCAGCGAGCAGTACTGCGTTGTCGTTGACTGCGAGCCCCGCGACGATGCGCTCACCGTAACCGCCGGCGCCGATGAAAGCGGCGATCGTGGCGGTGCCGACACTGATCACCGCGGAGGTCTTAATTCCGGCCACAATCGAGGGCGCGGCGAGCGGCAGCTCGATCAAACGCAAGCGCGCAAAGGAGGGAAGGCCAAGGGCACGTGCGGACTCCTGGAGAGAAGACGGGATCGAAGTCAGACCGCTGTGGGTATTGCGCACGATCGGCAGAAGGGAGTAGAGAAACAACGCTATGAGCGCTGGTAGCGTGCCGATGCGATTCAGGAGCGGGATCAAAAACGCCAGCAGCGCGAGCGATGGAATCGTTTGAATCACGCTGACAACTGACAGGATGGGTTGCGCGGCTTTAGGCACTCGCGCAGCCACGATACCGAGCGGCACCGCGGCAAGACATGCGAGGCCAAGCGAAATCAACACGAGCGCCAGGTGCTCTCGGGTCAGCCGCCAGAAATCCCCGCCGAATAGAAGATCGCTGAAACTTCGATTCCGGCTCGCGGCGCGCGAAGGTGATCCTCCGTGCAAAAACTCCTCGGCGATTTGTGCGAACGCGCGGCCTTCGAGCTCGGCCGCGGCATTCATCTCGATCATTTCCGCCGCAGTAATCTTGCCTTGGAGACTCTGCAACGCGGCCCAGGTTTTTGGCCAACGCTGTGGCAGATCGGCGCGATGTAGCAGCACGGCTTCGTACGCCGGAAACACCGTGCGGTCATCGCGCAGCACGCGCAGCTTGTACTTGGCGATCTTCGCGTCGGTCGAGTAAATGTCCATAACGTCAATTTCGCGCGCGGCAAGCGCTTCGTATGCGAGGCCGTGATCAATTGCGCGCGGCGCGGCAAAGGGCAGTTCGTATCGAGTTTTGACGAGCGGCCAGCCGTCGTTGCGTTGCAGGAACTCCTGCGAGAGACCCAGTTCGAGCTTCGGGTGATCCGCGAGGTCTGAAATCGTGACGATACCGAGTTCTTTTGCTTTTGCCTCCGGCATCGCGAGCGCGTAGTTGTTGGCAAAGCCGAACGGAATACTGGCAGCGAGCCCAAGCGGCGCGAGCTTGCGATTGATTTCCGCGATGCTCGCATCTTCTATCTTCAGCAACTCGCGAGCGATTGTGCCGGTATATTCCGGGTAGGCCGCGACGCTGCCGGTTTGCAGCGCTGCGAACAAAATTGCCGTGTTGCCCACGCCTGGTTGGTAATAAACTGGCGTCTCGTCCCCGCTCTGCGCGGTCTGGGTGACGATCTCACCCAGGATGTAAGACTCGGTGAATCGCTTGGACGCGAAGTTGAGTGCCTCCTGCGCAAACACAGGCAAGGCTACGAGCGCCGCGACAAAGCCAATTATTGAAAACTGCGTGAACAAACCAATAATAATTAGATCAAGGTGTCTACTTTTTCAGGGGAGGTTCACAGCCCGGGTTGAAGCTGTTATTAGGCACCGTTGCGTACCAACTACAGCATGAAAATGCTCCCGCGACCACGGAGAAAAACCGCTCAAGTCTTCAGCTACTCAGGTCCACGGTCGGGCTTCGATGCGTAGCTTGCCCCGCAAGCCAGGGCGGGCTTTCTGCTCGATAGGGATATCGAAAGCGAGGCCGGGGGCGGCCGCGACTGCATCTGCCTTCGCGTCGCCGCCGCCGAGCGCGCGCGTTACCACATCAACGCCCGGCTTGCCGGGGTTGATGTCCTGAAAGCCGTACTTGATCCGCCAGCCGCCCCGGGCTCCCGCGTCGGGGAACGCCTCCACCAGGATCAACTCGCGCAGGATGAAGCCGCCCTCGTAGTGGCGCTTCAGGAAAATGGATCCGTCCACTTCGTAGTCGGGCACCAGCACTTTCACGTCGAACGCGAAGCTGACCGATTTGGAATTCTTCTTGACGCTCTTGCTCGGATCGAGGAACATGGAGAACAGGTGCGGGCTCTTGGAGCGGTCGGGTACGCGCTTGGTGCCGTCCTTTCCCGGGAACAGCTCGCCGTAGGTACGGAAAATCGCGGAGTTCTCGCGCACCTCGCGGCGCGTCATCTGCCACTGACAGCCACGCACGCTGGCTGCGATCTCGAACTGGTACGACGCGCGCACCGTCTTGCCGTCTTCGTGCGCCTTCTGCACCTCCACCGGCAGCGTGATGTCGTCGATGTCCAGGATGCCGTCCACGCGCAGCGCGCCGAACAGAAAGCGCATAAGGTTCTGGTAGCCCTCCTCGGAATTCACGATGCCGTAGTGGCCCGAGTGGCTGCGGTGCACAAAGGCGCGCGGCGAACTCACATCCTTACCGTCGGGGCCCGGCCCATGCGTGGTGGCGTTCTCGATGCGCACCAGCCCGTCACTCGCGTCGCCCGCCGCCCACGCCGAGATGCCGCTGGCCGCGTTGTAGTCGCGCGGGTTGGTGCCGACCAGGTTGAAGATGCGTTCCGGCGGGAAGTTTTTCACGACCGAGACGTCGTCGCCCTTGGGTACATCGAGGTATTCGGCCATCTTCTCGCGATTGAAGTTGTTGATGTCGCCGAAAGAGAGCCAGCCCGGCACGTTACGCACGATGCGCATGTCGATGCCGTTGTGCGGCGTGGCGTAGGTGAAAAACTTGTCCACCGCCGCGCGCGCCTCCGCGGAGCCGAGCTTCGGATTTTGTAGGAAGGCGCGGCAGACCAGCCCGCCCATGGAGTGGGCCACGAGGTGCACGCGGAAGTCTGCGGGCGTCATCTTGTTATCCTCGTTCGCGCAGATCTTCTTGCGCAGGCGCAGGATGAGCGTGTCCAGACCCTTCGCGAAGTGTGCAATTGGAGGAAGCTTGCCGTCGCCAAAGTCCTTCGAGGCCTCGTCATAGTAGCGGTAGATGATGATGCAGCGGTACGGAACGGGGTGGTCGGCACGCTCGGCCGCCACCAGGTCGTCACCGTCAACGAAAACGTCCTCGTACTCGTGGTCGCTCATCAAGCGCACGAGCGGGGACTCAAAGTAGAAGCGCTTGACGTCGCCGGTCCATGCAACGCGCGCCTTGGTCGAGCCGATGTTGAAGCCCATGTAAGGGTCGGCCACCGTCTCCTCAATCTCGCCTTGAGTGGCTGCGAAGCCGCGGACATAGATGATCGGGTGGTAGGGATGCTTCCGGGCTGTGGTCATCATGGTTTCTCCGAGTTACGGTTGCGCGACTGTCAGACCCCCATAGCCATGACACTACCCACGCGACGCTGAAGCATTCCTCTCGTTAAAAACCCAAGCTCGAAATCGGGCTTCTTGAACCAATAGATTGAAACGACCTTTCCAGGTCGTCTCAATCCTTAAGCGTTAGCCGGCCTGCATGATCGGAGGACAAAGAAGCCAGTAACTTCATGAGGGCAGCAGGGTCCACGGGCTTGACCACGTGCTGATCGAAACCGGCCTCTTCGGTGCGGCGGCGGTCTTCCTCCTGACCCCAGCCGGTCAGGGCGATGAGGAACAAAGCCCGGCCCCATGGCTGTTCCCGGATACGGCGGCAGGCGTCGTAGCCATTCAGGTTCGGCATCCCGATGTCGAGCAGCGCCACGTCGGGTCGCAACGCCTCGGCCGCTTCGACGGCCTGTTCGCCGTCGTAGGCCGTGCCGACCTCGTACCCCTTGATCTTCAAGAACATCGCCAGGCTGTCGGCGCTATCCTGGCTGTCGTCCGCGATCAAGACGCGGCACTTCGTCACGGGTTTTGGCTGCTCGTCCTCGCCCGCTTGGGCCGGTTCCTGGACAAGCTTCTCCCCGGCGACCGGCAGGCGAACGACGAACTCGCTTCCCTGGCCTGGCCCGTCGCTTCTGGCCTCGATGATCCCGCCGTGCAACTCGACCAGTCCCTTGACCAGCGACAGGCCGATGCCGAGCCCGCCCTGCGACCGCACCAGCGCCGGTTTCGACTGCGAGAAAACCTCGAAGACGCGCGGCAGCATTTTCGGGGCGATGCCGATGCCGGTATCCTTGACCGACACGGCCACTTCACCCCCCTGCCGCTCGGCGGCGAGCCAGATGCGACCGCCCTCCTCCGTGTACTTGGCGGCGTTGTTGAGGAGGTTGGCGAACACCTGGGCCAGGCGCAGCGGGTCGGCCTCCAGGTGGATCGGCTCGGGCGGCAGGGTGACGGTGAGTTCGTGGCCGCTGGCTTCGATAACGGGACGGCTGGTCTCCAGGGCGGCTCCCAGCACGGCGGCCAGTTCGACTCGTTCCTTGCGGAGTTCCAGCCGGTTTTGGGAGATGCGGGACACGTCGAGCAGGTCTTCCCGCAGCCGCGCCATCTGTTGCACTTGGCGGTCGATCACGCCTCGAGCCCACTGCAGTTCCGGGTCGGGCGGGCCTTTGGCTATGAGGATTTGCAGGGCGTTACGGATTGGGGCTAGCGGATTACGCAGCTCGTGGGCCAGGGTAGCGAGAAACACGTCCTTGCGGCGGTCGGCGTCCTTGAGTGCCACTTCGACCCGCAGACGCTCGGTAATGTCCCGACTCACCCCCACCACCAGCGAAACCCTGCCTTCCGCATCGGCCACGGGGGCGAGGACATTCTCGAAATTACCGCCCACGCCGGTGGGGCTCGTGTAATGGGTGACGCTCGTGACGGGCTGGCCGCTCGCGAAGACCTGCCGGACGTTGCCCAGGAGTTCCGCCTCAAGCTGCTTGGGATAGTCGAGATCCGCCATTGTCTTGCCAACGGCCTGGTCGGGCGTCAGGTTCCACAGGTCGAGCAGCACTTTGTTCGCGTACACGAACCGCCCGTCGCGGTCGAAGATGTAAACGTAATCTCGAATCGAAGCAAGGGCCGTGTCGAACTTCTGCTCGCTTTCACGCAGAGCCGCCTGGGTGCGCTTTAACTCCTGGTAGTGCCGTTGCTCGGTCAGGTCGGTGACCATCAGGCAGGAGCCGAGGGCGCCTTCCTGCAGCGTGGTGACCCCAAGGTAGACCGGCACTGTCGTGCCGTCGGCCCGCCGCAAAGGGACCTCGCCCTGGCCGTCGCGCAGCAGGGCTTCGAGAAGCGGGAGGCCGTGGGGGGCGACGAAGCCGCCGATCGGCTTGCCGAGCAGGGAGTGAAGCGGCCGTCTGAGCAGCTCGGCGAAGCGGCGGTTACAGTAGATGATCGCGCCCTCGGCGGTGAGCGTCGCCGCGCCGTAGGGCACCTGCTCGACCAGCAGCCGATAGGGCTTGTCGGCCGTCTCCAGGGTGTAGATCTGCTCGCGCCCGGCCTCGACGAGGACGGCGTCCACCTCACCGGCACGGAGAGCGCGGAAGGCGTCCTCCGCCTCCTCCAGCCGGTGGCGCAAGTCCTCGTTTTCCCGCAGCAGTTGGCCGATGGTCAGGGGGGTCATGGCCGTGCCTTCTCGGGTCTCGTTGGTCGTTCCTCGGACGCCCCGTTAGGCTTGGCGGGGCGCAGCTGCAGCCCCACCAGGGTGCGCTCCACGTTGGACAGGTCGCCGATCACCTTGCGGATCGGCTCGGGCAGTTTGCGGACCAGGGTAGGGATGGCGACGATCTGGTCGCCCCGGGCGAGCTGCGGGTGGACTAGCAGGTCCACGACTTCGATCTTGTACTTGCCGCGCAGGTGCTCCTCGCACAGCTTGGTGAGGTTCTCGAAGGCGGCGACGGACTTGGCCGTCTTGCCGGCGACGTAGAGGCGCAGCTCCCACACATTCGGGTCCGCTTCCGCGGTGGCGGCCAGGGCCGCCAGGGTCTTCGGCTTGTTCGGGTTACGTTTCATTTGCGTCCTCCCTGAGGGGTCATTCTACGAGAGCGGTTGCCCGGGGTCTCGGCCGGGTCGTCCGCCTTGCGACTGCGGGCCATCTTTTCTCGGTTCTGTCCCGCGCGGTCGGCGGCGGACTGTTCCTGGACGATGAGCAGCTTCAGCTCGTCCTGCTCCGCCTTGAACTGGCCGCGCTGGGCGACAAGCTGGGCCTCCAAGGCCTGGCGCTTGAGCTCCAGGTCGCGCTGGCGGCGCTCGATCTCCTGCTGGCGGCTCAAGGTGGCAGCCTGCTCGCGCGTCTCCTGGGCCAGGCGCATTGACCCGGTGAGCACGCCTTCCGGCCCGACGTACACGTCCTTCAGCTCGACCCCGTGGTCGGTCAGGAGGAACTCGCGGATCTGGTTGGAGTGGGCCATGCCGCGCGACTTCAGTATGTACATGCCGCGGTTGCGCTCGCCGCCCAGCTCGATGTCGCGCACCAACAGCCAGGTGTCGATGAGGGATGAGATGCCGACCTGGCTCTGCTCCAAGAGCTTGCCGCTGTGGGTCAGGCTGGTGAACAGGGCGGTGATCTGCTGGGCCTTGAGGAAGTCGATCACCCGCATCATCATCGACTCGGCCTCGACGGATGTGCCGGCGCTCGTGAACGTGGTGATCGGGTCCACGATCACCGCGCGGGGATGGAAGTCGCTGACCAGCTTGTGGAGCGCGACCAGGTGCATTTCCAGGCCGTAGGCGGTGGGGCGGGTGGCGTAAAAGCGCAAGATGCCCTTCTTCAGCCAGGGCGCCAGGTCCAGGCCGATGGAGCGCATGTTGCGGACCAGCTGGCTCTCCGACTCCTCGAAGGCGAAGTACAGGCAGCGCTCGCCGCGGCGGCAAGTGGCGGCGGCAAAGTGGGCGGCCAGGCTCGTCTTGCCGGTACCCGCGGTTCCGGTGATGAGCACACTGCTGCCGCGGTAGACCCCCGCGCCGCCGAGCATGGCGTCGAGCCGGGGAACGCCGGTAGAGATCCGCTCGTCGGACGCCTCCTGCCGCAGGCCCAGCGAGGTGACCGGCAGGACGGATATGCCGTTTTCGTCGATCAAGAAGGGGTACTCGTTGGTGCCGTGGGTGGTGCCGCGGTACTTGATGATGCGCAGCCGGCGAGTCGAGAGCTGCCGAGCATGCCCGGCTTCACGCCCAGCTTTTCCAGGCTCGCGCGATACCGATCCTCCAGCGCCGCACCGTCGAGCGGGAGCAGCGCCTTCCAGCCCAGCTCGGGCGGCACGAGGGGCGCGCGGTTGTAGGGCTCTTCGGTGAGCTGATCCGCCATCTTGAGGAACAGCAGCAGGGTCAACTGCTCCACATACTCGAAGCAGGAAAGCCCGGCGTCCTGCAACACGCCGGCGTAACTCCAGGCCCGCTTGCCAATTTGCGAGGCATCCATGCGGATCAGGTGGCGGCGTGCTTGAGAAAGGCCGCGGGTGAAAGCGCTCGGACCGGGGAGCGACGGTAGTCCGAAACGTTACGCGTCACGATTACGTCCGGCTGCCAGGCCAGCGCGGCGGCCGCCTGAAACGCATCCTCGACGTCGGACAGGGGCAGATCCAGGGCGCGACGGGCATCGGCAGTTGCCACGGGCGCCACCTCGACCAGGCGCAGCAGGCGTTCCAGAAAAGGCCGCCCGCCGCTCTTAAGCAGGTACGCACAGTTGGACAGCGAGTGCCAAGCCACGGCCGCCGCGCCGCCCGCTTCGGCCCAGCGCAGCACGTCCGTGCTGTCTGCGGCGAACGGCTCACGTGCCAGTGCCACGTCCAGTAGGACGTCGGTATCCAGCAGGATTCTCACCGGCGGCGGGCGATGTGGCGGGCGTGCAGGACATCGTAGAGCGGATCGCGTCCGGGCTCCACGCCGCGCAGCTCGGCGCACCCGAGCATCTCATCGACCACGGAACCGCCCAACCCGGCCGCGTCCGGCGAGCGGAGAAACGCCTCGATCAAACCGGAGACGGTGGTGCGTCGCGCCCGTGCCACTGCCTTGGCGCGGGCGTGCACCTCGGGATCTAAGGTGATGGTGACACGGGTCTTCATGCGTATGTATCGTAAGGATGCCCCATGCATACTGTCAAGCCGAAAGCCTGCCGCCCCTCGACGCGCGGCGCCTTCGATTGCGCGCTCCGTCCGGTTTCCTGCCGGCGTACTCGCGGGCACGGGCCTCACGCTCGATGGTGGCGCGGCACCTCTTGGACAGCCTCGCCGTGCTCCCCTACCTCTACGGCGAACGGCTCCTCGATATCGGCAGCGGCGCGGGTATACGGGCATGGTGTTGGCTCTCGCGGATCCCGATCGTAGAATGGGTGCTCCTCGATCGGAGCCTCAAGAAGATCCGTTGCCTGCGCCAAGTGCTCATCGAGCTAGAGCTGGAGCGAGTCGAGATCGTGCACGCGCGGGCCGAAGACTATCGTCCCGAACGTGCCTTTTCGACCGTGATCTCTCGGGCCGTGGGATCGCTGGACATGCTGGTGCGTTTGGCTTTGCCAATGAGTCGCGACGGCGGGCGCATCCTGGCGATGACCGGAAGCTACCCGGCGGCGGAGATCGAAGCGCTCGGTTCCGGGGTCGCGGAAGCGCAAGTGCATCGCCTTGAGGTTCCGGCATGACGGAAGAGAAGGGTAGATTATGACCGTTGCCTGTATATAAACGAGGTCGAATTCTAGTTATACCCAATGGTAGACCCAGTAACCGTCACGATTTCAGTTCTGGCCCTCGCTATCTCGGCAACGACGGCGTGGCTGACGTTGTTTCGCCGTGGCACGGTGAAAATGACGCAGCCGACGGTGATTTTCTTTGGCCCTGATACGCCGCGCACGCGCGAGGACGTCCCACTGCCTAAGGTCTATTTGCGAACGTTGCTCTTCGCCACATCTAAGCGTGGGCGCGTCATCGAAAGCATGCACGTCTCGCTGTCACGAAATGAAACGCACCAAACATTCAATATCTGGGTCCACGGCGACGAAAAGCTTGTAAGAGGTAGTGGCCTGTTCGTTGGCGAGAGCGGCGTTGCGGCAAATCATCATTTCCTTACGCCCAAGGACGGCAGCTCGTTGCAGTTCTCGGCAGGCCATTATCGCCTTGATGTCTATGCTCGCCTTCTCGGCGATCGTGATCGAACGCTGCTTTTCTCTCAAGAGCTTGAGGTTACGCAAGACGTTGCGGCAACACTCAAAGAGCCTGGCACCGGTTTGTACTTCGATTGGGGTGCGGACTCATCGCGGTATCTGCCACATGTCGAAAAACGCCTTCCGTCACCCGATCCGGAGCAATTCCTTGAAGCATTGGGTATAACTATGCATTCAAGCCAATCGCCGGGGAAGCGCCTCGTTTCATCTGATCCGTCCGGGTCGGCGTCGGCTTAATGCGTCCGTTGGGCGTCATGACAAGGGACATAGCAGCAATAGCTATACCCAAGATGAATGGACAATACACACCCTGAATATTCACGGCGTTTTCTTCGAGCGTAGACGCGCAGCACTTGGCACAGAGGGCAATTTGGTATTATGGCTACGGTCCATTGTGGAGGATAAGACCATGTCTGTTTCGGTAAAGTCACTAGGTATAGACCGTCTCGGGATCGAAGAGCGCTTAGCGTTAGTTGAAGAACTCTGGGATAGCATTGCTGCGGATAGCGCCGAGATACCACTGACCGGCGCTCAACGCGCCGAGCTTGATAGGAGGCTTGCGGATCACGAAGCAAGCCCGGCCGATGTCGTTCCTTGGGAAGAAGTAATAGCATCAATTACCGAACGCCTCAAGAGATGACTTTGACAGTCGTCTTTCGGCGCGCTGCACGCCGTGAGTTCGACGAAGCCGCTTTGTGGTACGAAGAACGCCGTTTTGGACTTGGTGCCGAATTTACAAGTGAGATCAACCGTGCTGTCACCATGGCAGCGAGTAACCCGCAACGTTTTCCTATTATGTACCGAGATACGCGATGCCTTAGAGTACGCCGCTTCCCGTACTCTGTATTCTTCCGCGCGGAGGCCAAGCGTATCGTCGTACTGGCAGTATTTCACGCTCGTCGCGATCCAGCCATATGGCAACAACGTGCATCTCCGTGATGCCATCCAAACGTAGCAGAGGAGGGAGTGATCGATGCCGCCACCAAACGAAGAGATCTCGGTCAAGAAGCTGCGCTGCATCCAGCGTAGCGTGGGTCGTCATTGGGTAGGTAACGGGTTCCCCGTTCGGACGCTTTTTTCATACCCTAACCTGGGCCCGGTTCTCAGTCCGTTTCTGCTCCTCGATTACGCCGGCCCGATGGAATTCCCGCCGACGGACAAGCGCCTCGGTGTCGGCGAGCACCCGCATCGCGGATTCGAGACGGTAACTATCGTCTACGAGGGCGAAGTGGAGCACCGCGACTCCTCTGGTGGCGGCGGGCGCATCGGTCCCGGCGACGTGCAGTGGATGACCGCAGCATCCGGCCTGGTGCATGAAGAGTTTCACGGACGCGATTTCGCGCGACGCGGCGGTATGTTCGAGATGGTGCAGCTTTGGGTGAATCTGCCCGCCAAGGACAAGAT
>JALZJW010000016.1:0-9225 GCA_030859565.1 Pseudomonadota bacterium | reverse complement strand
GGACAAGATGGCGCGACCACGCTACCAGGGCGTTTTGAACAGCCAGATCCCTACCGTGAGTCTCCCTAACGGCCAGGGAACCGTGCGCGTCATTGCTGGCGAGTTCGCCGGCGCGAAGGGGCCGGCCAAGACCTTCACGCCTATCCACATGTGGGATCTGCGCCTGGCGAGCGACCAGCGGCTCGACCTTGCCGTACCCGACGGTTACACGACGGCACTCGTGGTGCTCAAAGGCGCTGTACGCGTGAATGGCTCCGAGGCCGTCGAAGCGGCGGAGGTTGGTCTGTTTGACCGCGCCGGGGAAACCATTCGCATTGACGGCGCAAAGAGCGCTACGGCACTGTTGCTCAGCGGCGAGCCGATTGAAGAACCCATCGTCGGGAGCGGGCCGTTCGTCATGAACACTCCGGAGGAAATTGGCCAGGCGATGGCGGATTACCAGAGCGGCAAGATGGGACGTTTGTCATGAGCGCACGCAACGAGTTGCCGAACAAGGCGCTCCACCGGACGAAGCGCAGGGCACCAACTTAGATCACTACGACCCTCTTTCCTCTAAAACCGCTCGATCTTCGGAAACGGCAGCTTGCCGGCGTGCACGTGCAGCGCCCCGAATTCGGCGCAACGCCTAAGCGTCGGGATCGCTTTGCCGGGGTTGAGAAGACCGTCGGGGTCGAAGGCGCGTTTGACGGCATGGAATTGCCCCAGCTCCTCGGCCGTAAACTGGACACACATCTGGTTCAGCTTCTCGACCCCCACGCCATGTTCACCGGTGATGGTGCCACCGGCCTCGACGCAAACCTCGAGAATCTTCCCGCCGAACGCTTCCGCCCGTTCCAATTGACCGGGGGCATTGGCGTCATAGAGGATGAGCGGATGCAAGTTGCCGTCACCCGCATGGAAGACGTTGGCCACCGCCAGGCCGAACTCTTGCGACAGCGCGCTGATGCGCGCTAGCACCGTGGCGAGTTGGCGGCGCGGGATGGTGCCGTCCATGCAATAGTAATCGGGGGCAATCCGCCCGACGGCCGGGAAGGCGGCCTTGCGCCCGGTCCAGAAACGCTGCCGTTCGCTCTCGTCTCTGGCCACGCGTACTTCCGTCGCCCCTTGGGCTTTGAGGACTTCCGCGACGCGCGGCAACTCCGCCTCGATTTCGGCCGGGTGGCCGTCGATCTCGCACAACAGGATCGCCTCCGCATCGAGCGGATAGCCGGCATGCACGAAATCCTCGGCGGCTTCGATCGCTAAGCGGTCCATCATCTCGAGACCCGCGGGAATGATCCCGGCCGCGATCACGGCGGCCACTCCGTTACCCGCGTCTTCGACGCGCTTGAACGCCGCCAGCAGGACCTGTGCGGCTTGCGGTTGAGGTAAGAGTTTCACCGTGACCGAGGTAACGATCCCGAGCAGCCCCTCGGAGCCGGTCATGAGCGCGAGCAGGTCGTAGCCCGGCGCATCCAATACCTGGCCGCCGAGATCCAGGCGTTCGCCCTCGATGGTCATTACGGTTAAGGCCAAGAGATTATTGAGGGTGAGCCCGTATTTCAAGCAATGAACGCCGCCGGAATTCTCGGCCACGTTGCCGCCGATGGTGCAGGCGATCTGGGAGGAGGGATCGGGGGCATAGTAAAGGCCATGGGGCGCTGCGGCCTCGGAGATCTCCGTATTGCGAACGCCAGGTTCCACCGTGGCGGTCCGGTTCACGGGGTCGATATGCAAAATGCGGTTTAGCCGCGTGAGGCTCAGTAATACCCCTGCGGCATGGGGCAGCGCGCCGCCCGAGAGTCCGGTGCCGGCACCGCGGGCCACGACCGGCACGCGCAAGCGGTGGCATAGGCGCAGGATCGCCCGCACCTCTTCGGCCGTGCGCGGTAAGACGACGACTTTCGGGGGTTGGCGATACGCGGACAAGGCATCGCACTCGTAGACGGAGAGCGAGGCGGGATCGGCGATGACCGCGTCCCGCGGCAGCAGGCGGCGTAACTCAGTGCTGAGGTCCATCGGCGGGTTGGGCGAATCGAAAGCCCTTGGGCACCACGACGATACCCTTCGGCGTCACGGTAAACCGCTCCGCGTCCCGGGCGCGATCGTAGCCGATGGTCTCGCCGGCCGGGATCTGGACGTGCTTATCCACGATGCAGCGATGCAGGCGCGCTCCGTCTCCCACCTCGACGCCGGCCAAGAGGATACAGTCTTCGACCGTCGCGCCGTCTTCAACCGAGACGCGAGGGAACAGAATGCTGTGGTTGACGCCGCCACCGGCGATCACCGTGCCGCTCGCGACGATGGAATTAATGCACACGCCCTCGGCGGAGGAACGGCCGGGCACCGTGCGGGCGGGCGGATTTTGAGCGTGGTAGGTCCGGATCGACCAGTCGCGTTGATAGAGGTCGATGGGCGGCTCGGGGCGCAGGAGATCCATGTTCGCTTCGTAGTAGTCGTCCAAGGTCTCGATGCGGCGCCAATAACGGTCCTGGGTGACGCGTCCGCTCTTCCCGCCAAAAAGATAGAAGACAACGCGCGCGCCTTGGCGGATGAAATGCGGGATCAGCGCGGTGACGGGATCGATCGGGCCGGGGGGCGCCGCGCGCCGGATCTCCTTGACCGCCTGCACGAACGCCGCCTTCGAGAATACATAGACCTCCATCGATGCCAGGGAGGTTGCTTGCGTCCCCGGGACCGGGGCGGCGAAGGCCGCGACGGCCTCGCCTTCGATCTCGACGCGGCATTGAAAATCCTTGTAGATCAGGTCATCGGGGCGGATACACGCGATCGTGGCCGCCGCCTTGCGCGCGACGTGAAAGTCGATGAGCGCGGCGTAGTCCATGCGATAGACATGTTCGCCCGAGAGCACGCAGACATAGTCCCAAGCGCTGCGTTCCACCATGTGGAGGTTTTGATACAGCGCATCGATGGCCCCCGCGTAGCCGGCGCTGTCGCTCATCATCTGCGGCGGTATGGAGGTGATGAATTCACCGAGCTCGGGATTGAAGATAGACCAGCCGTCGCGCAGGTGCTGCTGCAATGAATGCGACCGGTATTGCGTGAATACCAGTACGCGCCGAAGCCCGGAACGCAGGCAATTGGCCAAGGTGAAATCGATGACGCGGTAGTTGCCGCCGAACGGGATCGCCGACTTCGCGCGGTCGGTGGTTAACGGCGCCAGGCGGGTGTCGGCCCCGAGCGCCAGGACGAGGGTGAGGGTGGATTCGGTCGGTGACATAGTTGAAGGCAGTTTCGCTCCGGCGTTAATCGTACGAGGGTATGTTTGCAGTTTATAGCATGTTAGGGAAACTCTGAATAAGCTACTGCGCCGCCCATCTGCTTTGTCGCGTGCTCGCTCGCCGCTCGCCTATCTACATGATATGTCTCGCGTCTCGCCGCGCGGCTTCGCGCAGCTGGGCGTGCTCATAACACTCATTCAGAGTTTCCTTAGCGCATTTTCGGGCGACTCAAGGGAGCGCGACAAGACTCGGCAGACGCAGCGAATTCGTTTAGATTAATGCAATCCACTTCCAGCGAGCGATCTAAACCGGCGATGGCCGAAGAATATCTAGTCAACGTGACGCCCCAAGAGACGCGGGTCGCCGCCGTCGAGAACGGCGTCCTGCAAGAAATCATCATCGAGCGCCGCCAGAAAAAGGGCTTAGTCGGAAACATTTACCTCGGGCGCGTTTCCCGGGTGCTGCCGGGAATGCAGGCAGCCTTCGTGGACATAGGACTTGACCGCACCGCTTTTTTACATCTCCATGACATCCTCGATTTCGGGCCCGAGCACGATGTGCAGGCGAACAACGATACCGCCATCGACCGGCTCCTGCGGGAGGGCGATGAGATCGTGGTCCAGGTGACGAAGGACCCGCTCATCGGCAAGGGCGCGCGGCTCACCACGCGGCTTTGTATTCCCTCGCGCTACCTGGTGTTGATTCCGAGGAGCGCGACCGTCGGCGTGTCGCAGAAGATCGCAGATGAGCTTGAGCGGACCAGGCTCCGCGAGGTGATCCTCAATCACGATGCCGGCCTCAAGGCCGCCGCGGAAGCTCCCGCGGCGGCGCAATCGCCGGTGCCGGGACGCGATCTCGGGGCGTGCCCCGGGCCTTCCGGGTACATCGTCCGAACCGCCGCCGAGGGCGTGGCCGAGGACATCCTACAGATGGACATGGAGTTTTTGCAGCGGCTCTGGTCCACGCTGTCTTTGCAGCTAGGCGAAGCCAAAGCGCCCGGCGTGATCTACGAGGACCTGCCGCTGGTGTTGCGAACCATGCGCAGTCTGGTTGCCGGTGAGGTTGAAAAGATCCGGATCGATTCGCGCGAGACCTATGAACGGGTCAGCGAGTTTGCACGCCAGTACATTCCCGATCTCGTGGATCGCATCGAGCACTATAGCGGCGAGCGGCCGATCCTGGATCTCTACTCGGTCGAAAGCGAGATCCAGCGGGCCTTGGAACGGCGCGTGGAGCTGAAATCCGGCGGCCATCTGGTATTTGATCAGACCGAGGCCATGACCACGGTGGATGTCAATACCGGGGCCTTCGTCGGGCATCGCAATCTCGAAGAGACCATCTTCAAGACCAATCTCGAAGCCGCGCAGGCCATCGCACGGCAGTTGCGCTTGCGCAACCTGGGCGGGATCGTCATCGTGGATTTCATCGACATGGAGGATGCGGATCATCAGAGCCAAGTGCTGCGGGCGCTGGAGAAGGGTCTGGAACGCGATCATGCCCGCGTCGCGGTGAGCGAAATCACCTCGCTCGGGCTGGTGCAGATCACGCGCCAACGCACGCGCGAGAGCCTCGAGCACGTGCTATGCGAACCCTGCCCTACGTGCGGCGGGCGCGGTTCGACCAAGACCGCCGAGACCGTGTGTTACGAGATCTTGCGCGAGATCCTGCGCGAGGTGCGCCAATTCGATGCTAAAAAGCTGCTCGTGATTGCCTCTCCTTGTGTCGCCGATAGGCTATTGGATGAGGAATCGGCGGGCGTGGCCGAGCTCGAGGGATTCATCGGCAGGCCCATCACGGTCCGTGCCGAAGCGATCTATGGACCGGAGCAGTACGATGTCGTCCTTCTATAGCATGGGAGCTTGTGAATAAATCTACTGCGCAGCCCGCCCGCATCGTTCTTCAATCGTTGCTAAGCGCGCTGCCGGTTCTGGCAGTGCTCGCGCTTATTTTCTCGCTGGCGGCACTCGGCGCCCGCATGGTTTTACCGCGGATAGCCGGGCAGCGCGCCCAGATGGAGGATTACCTTGGTAGATTCCTGGGCCAGCCGGTCACGGTCGAGTCCGTGCGGGCCGCATGGGACGGGTGGGATCCGCGCCTGGTGTTGACCGGGATCAGCGTGCTCAATGGCGAGACCTTACGTCCCGCCATGGGGTTTGAGCGCGCGGTCATCGGCATCGATGTGTGGGCGAGCTTCGGGCGGCGGCAACTGCAATTGCGCGGGCTCGCGCTCACCGGCGCCGAGTTTACCGTCGCGCGCACGCGCGGTGGGGAGATCGTCATCGAAGGAATCGACGGCACGGACGCGCGCAGGCTGCGCTGGCTGCTGCGCCAGCCGCAAGTCGCCATCGAGGGCACACAGATCCGCTGGCACGATCACCAAGCGCGGCACGGCGCCTGGGCCTTGCCCTACGTGCGCCTAGATAGCACGGGCGCACTGGCGCGGCAAGGGCTCAAATTGACCTTGCGGCCGCCCCCTGAGGTCGGCAAGCGTCTGCTCATCGCGATGAGCGGGACCGGTGAGCCGTTCGATCGTGATTGGAACGCCGATTTCTATACCGAGGCCGAGGATATCGGCCCCGCGTTGTTGCGCGACTATCTATCATCGATCCGCCTCCGGCAGGGCGGGGGAGCGGTAAAGCTACGCACTTGGGGTATTTGGCGCAATGGCCAAGTGAGCGAGATCGCGGGTGAGTTCAAGACCGGGGGCTTGGCCGTGGGTGCGGGTGAGAACCGTTCTGAGATGTTAGCGACCAGCGGACGCTTCCTCGCCCGTGCCAGCCCCGGAGGTGGTTGGCGCATCGGCGCCGATCGCGTCGCGATCGCCACTCCGGACGGGTCCTGGCCGGAGGCGCGCTTCGGACTAGCCTTGGCGCCCCCGGACCCGCGCGGAGCGCGGCGATTGATCGCTTACGCCAGCCACCTCGAGCTTGCGGATCTCTCGCGTATATTGATCCGGTCCGAGTCCTTGTCCGAGGAAAGCAAAACGCTGCTCGGACGACTCCGGCCCCGCGGCCTGCTGCGCGAGGTCGAGTTCGCTTATCATCCTGATCGCTCCAGGGCCGCGCGCTTCTATCTTAAGGCGGGCCTGGATTCTGTCTCCGTGCAAAGAAGCCCCGCGATCCCCGGTGTGGAGCGCCTTTCAGGGGTGTTGGAAACGGATGCCGAGCAGGGCCGGTTACGCCTCTCCGGCGGCCCGTTGCAAATCGACGCGGGTCCTCACTTCAATGCCGCGCCGCGTCTGGAGAGCACGAGCGGTGAGGTCGGGTGGCATGCGCTCGCGGCCGGTTGGCGCATTTTCACTCCCGGTCTCGAGGTCGAGAACCCCGATCTCCGATTACGCATCAGGGGAGATCTGGTCATGCGGGAGGGGCGCGCGGCCGATGCCGGGCTGTGGGCCGGGATCGACAAGGGACGCATCAGTGGTTTGGCGAAGTATCTCCCTAGCGATCTTCCGTCCAAGGGCCGGGAGTGGCTAAGCCAGGCGTTGCAGGCCGGTACGATCGGATCCGGCGCCGTGGTGTTAAGGGGCCCGCTGGATCGGTTCCCGTTCGATCGGGACGAGGGCCGCTTCGCGGCGGAGATCAATTTAACCGGGGGTGTAGTGGAATATTCCAAGCAGTGGCCTCGCATCGAGGGTATCGACGCGCAAGTCACCTTGGATGGGCGGGAGCTGCGGGTGGCCGCGCGCGCAGCCACGATCTACGGGGTGCACTTAAGCGATTTCAGCGCCAAAATTCCAGACCTGGGCGTCAGCCAACGCCATGTGATCGTGCGGGGGCACGCGAGCGGCACCGCGAGCGATATGCAGCGCTTCGTATCGAATAGCCCGTTACGGTCCGGTTTTGGTCAGCGGATTGCGCCCCTCGAGATCGGGGGCGAGGCGCGCCTGGACCTCGATATGGACATTCCGCTCTATCCGCAAAAGGCCACGGTTGCCGGCGTCTTGACCTTTCCCGGGAACACGCTCAAGAGCGGCCCATACTCCCTCACGGATCTCCGGGGCACGCTGCGCTTCGCGGGCGGCGCTTGGTCGAGCGAGGGACTTCGAGCACGCCTCTTCGAGCGCGCCATCCTGCTCGAGACCAAGGGCGGCGCCCGAGACCGAGGCGGGTGGGTGAAAGCCCGCGGGCGCGCGGACTGGCCGACCATCGAGCAGCATCTGCGCAGCGTGTTGCCGTCTAAATATCATGATTATTTCAGCCGCGGCCGGATGCGGGTGGCCGCCGGGGAGACGGATTGGGAGGCCAGGCTGAGACTACCGGAATCGGCGCGGCCGGCGGAATTGCAGGTCCGCTCGCCGTTGACCGGCATGCGCATCAATCTTCCGGCGCCCTTCGGGAAAGCCGCGGCAACGGCGGCGCCGTTCACGCTGACCGCGTCACTGCGTGCTGCCGGGACGAGCGATATCGCCGTGGCGTACGGTGAGCGAATGCGGGCACGGTTGGCGCTGCGAACCGGCGCCCAGCCGATTGCCGGCGCGCGGCTTTATTTTGGCGCCGGCGAGCAAGCCTCCATAGCGGGGGTTGACTACTGGATCGGGGGGCAATTAGAGCAATTATCACTGACCGAATGGCAGGGCTTTTCGCGGCGAGGGGGTGCTGGCCGATCCGCACCCTTTCGGATCCCGGAGGATCTGAGTATCGACGTATCGGTCGCGAAGCTGGAAGGACTCGGCTTCGTGTTTAAAGACTTGCGGTTGCGGGCAAAGCAGGAAAACCGCCGTTGGCGCATCGACACGGATGGACCGGATGCGCGCGGATCGATCCGCTTACCGGGCGCTCACCCAGGGGGAATGCTCGAGGCCAGCTTCACTCGCCTCAAGCTCGTTCCAAGCGCGCGCGCGCGGGATCCCGGAGAGATTGACCCGCGCCGCCTGCCCGCGATCTCAATCAGGTGCGAGGACTTCTCTTATGGCACGAGCGCACTGGGCGCTCTGCGGGTGCGGGCCCGCCCCGGCGCCGCGGGCTTGAGTCTCCCGAAGGTATCCTTCGTGCGGCCTGACTTCAACATCGATGCGGCGGGTAGTTGGCAGACCGGAGACAGCGGGCGCGGTTCGCGTTTCGAGATCAAAGTCCGGGCGCAGGATCTGAGCAAGCTGCTCAAGACCTTCGGGTATCACGCCGTCGCACTCGAAGGAGGCGCCACGGCGTTCGATATCCACGCGCGCTGGCCGGGCGATCCCGCGGATTTTCAGTTGAGCCGGCTCGACGGGACGCTCGATCTAAAGATAACCGACGGTAGGTTACTCGATGTCGATCAAGGAGTCGGCCGGATCTTTGGGCTCGTGAGCATGCATGCGATCCGGCGCTTATTGCAGCTCGATTTAATGGATCTCTTTAAGGCCGGATTCGCCTATGACGAGATCCAAGGTAAGTTTAGGATCGCGAGCGGGAACGCCTATACGGACGGTTTAGTGATGCAAGGCCCCTCGGGGCGTGTCGAAGTCGCCGGCCGTACGGGGCTCGCAACCCAGGATTACGATCAAATAGTGACGGTGACTCCGGCCTTGGCCGGCAGCCTTCCCGCGGCCGGCGCCTTCTTCGGCCCGGTCGGACTCGGCGCGGGTGCGGCGGTCTTCCTGGCCGAACAGGTCTTCACCGAGATCCCCGAGCGCATCAACAAGATGTGGCAGCGGCGTTATAAGCTCACCGGTTCGTGGAATGCGCCCGTGGTGGAACGCATCGAGGGCACGCCAGCGCCGGTACCGATGGACCCAACGAAACCGAGCGCGAAGCCCTGACTGCGCGCTGGATTAAGGGAATTGCTACTCTGATCTACTACTTCTCGATTTCCTCGCGCCGCGCGCAGATTATGCGCGAGCGGGATGGGTACCGATGAGGCGTTTGAGGCTGGTTTGGCGGATGGCGGACAGGGCGGCGGTGACAAACGGTCGGTAACGCGCTATGAATTGTGTCATGGCGTCCTCCTCGAAGCGCAGGTTGGTTGGCACCACCTACGTACACCGGGAAGCGACGCCGTTTCAACTTGGGTTGCGGGCGTAAGC
>JALZJW010000015.1 GCA_030859565.1 Pseudomonadota bacterium | reverse complement strand
CACTCTGTCCATGCCCTCAAGCATACTTGCTTTTCGATAAAATCAAGTGTGAAAGATTCGGTATGGGGAATAGCCAGGTAACTAAGAGAAAAAAAGGCGCTTGACAAAGCTATGACAGGGCGGAACCGTGAAGCGGGTTCCGCCGGATGTGTGCAGCCACCATTCGGCGCATTACGGCTATCGCCTAATGCGCCCTACTCCCTCGCCAACAGCCTCGATGCCGAGCAGAGGCGCGCGGCCGAGGAGGGGATCTGCGACGACGAGCTTGCTTTGTTCGATCTGCTCTTCAGCGAGAGCATCAGCCGACGAGACATGGAGAGCCGAAGGCGAAGTCGAGGAGCCCGCGATAGGCGCGCGTCGACGGGCGAAGCAGGAGACGCATCGCGCCAAAGTCAGCCCGCGTAGGGCGCGTGTCCGCGCCGTTCGTTGACGATATGATATCGGCATGCCGGACTATCGACGTGCCAACGTGCCGGGCGGCACCTACTTCTTCACGGTCAACACCTATCGTCGCCAAACGTTTTTAACCGGCGCCGACGTGCGCACCGCATTGCGAGAGGCAATCGGGACAGTTCGCCAGACGCATCCATTTCGCATCGATGCTTGGGTGCTCTTGCCTGATCATCTCCATGCCCTTTGGACATTGCCTCCCGATGATCACGATTTCTCCCACCGCTGGCGAGTCATCAAGCGCCTCGTCACCCAAGGGTGCGCAGCGCGGCTCCACCGACCGGAGTGGTCAACGGAGCGTCGTAGACAACGCCACCAGAGCACGCTCTGGCAGCATCGGTTCTGGGAACATCTCATTCGGGACGAGGACGACTTTAATCAGCCTGTGGATTAGCTCCATTGGAACCCGGTGAAGCACGGCTATGTGCGAGAGGTGAAGGATTGGCCGTATTCGAGTTTTCATCGCTATGTGAAACGGGGCCTGTTGCCGCTCGATTGGAGAAGCACGATGCCGTTATCCGATGGTGATATGTTCGGCGAGCGAATGGGCGCGGACACGCTTGCTGGGTAGGGCGTGCCGTGCGCGCCTTCACCGACCGAGATATTTCCGTACGCCGTAAGGTGGCGCAGGGACGCGCCCTACGCTTGCTTGCTCACGCAACCCCCTACGGTCCCGCAGCCTATCCCGGGGCAAGACCGAGACGAAGCCGGTGCTAAGTACTTGATGCGGCGTGTGCTACTCTTTGCAAGTGGGCTGGCCGCCGCCTAGCGGGGCGACGGATCGGCCTCCTACATCACGTTATTCCTGAGAAACCAACGCACCGCTGACATGGCCGGCCAAGTTCTTAAAGCGACAACATTCAAGGATAGCCATCGGTCCTTCTTGGAAGCACTGACGAAGGGCGGTGTTGTATACAGGGAGCTGCCTCCGCCGCCGTTTCCCGTTGCTTCGGGAATCACCGTCGAAATACTCATTCATGGGGCGTGGGGCGCTCTTGCCGTCGCATGCATTGCATGGGCATCGGCACGAAAGAGTCGAAAGATCAACGTCATTACAAAAGACAATACGGCACTGTGGTTGGAGGGCTACTCTGCAAAGGATGCCGCCCGGATTCTGGAGGCTGCAAAGCAGATTGCTGCCATAGACACGAAACCTGATGACGAGTCGCGTGATGATCAGGCATAACCATCGCTTCCAGTCGACGTATTTGCCTTCGCTTCGCTACGGCAAATCCGCGGCTGAAGCGGGGCGTTTAGACCGCGTTAAGCTTTCGGCGTGAACATCTGCGAAAAGCATAATTTTGGTGGGTTGCTTCCTTGTCCGTATCCGGGCTGCCCGAACGGCACGGCCAACGACTGCGTGACCCAGGACCCAGGTACCGGCAAGGCGATTACGCACGAGCGTGCATTCTTCACCGATGTCGAACAACAGCCGCGTTACTTTTGGCACACCAAAGACATGCCATTTGCGCTCGGGGCTAACCATCTGGCTCGGGGTGAGATGGCGCGCCTTAACGCGGAGAAAGTCGACCTCATCTATCACTACACAACTGTTGACGCTCTTCAAAAGATCATCGAATCCCAATCTCTTTGGCTAACGGATTATGCGTACCTGAATGATTCGTCCGAAGTACAACACGGTCTTCAAATCGCTCACGAGGCGCTTCGAGATTTCGGCTCGGATCAAGTGATCGCAAAGATCTTCGCAAATGTTGTGGATTCGCCAATCGAGCTACTGCCTCGCCTCTGCGTCGCATGCTTTTCGCTTGACGGCGACAGCCTGAGTCAGTGGCGCGCATACTCACGCGGCTCGTCGGGTGTGGCCATCGGCTTCGAACTGACGCAATTCTTCGACGGAATTGGATACCCGCGCCAAGCCAATCTTTCGAGGGTCGTCTACGACGACGACCTGAAGCGGTGCATGCTTCGGAATTGCTTTTCGTATTTCGAGCAGGCTTGGAAGCTCGACGCCGCCGCCGATCCGCGTCATATAGAATCGTATGACAATTTGTTACGCGGAGTGTTTTTCGAGCTCGTCGTTCTCTGCAAGGACATCGGATTTCAGGATGAGCGGGAATGTCGCCTCGTCTATCACGAAGATCCTGGTCTGTTCAGCCGCCTACCGCTTAAACCTGCGCCAAAGAGCTTTCGAGTGTCCGGACCGATGCTCGTACCGTACACAACCTCAGCTGAGCTGGATTGCATCACCGACCCACAACAGTTTCCGATCGGGCGTGTGGTGGTCGGCCCTCACCCGCACATGAACGTTATCGCAGCAGGAATCCGTGAATTCCTTCAGTTCCGCGGGTACGAGAAAGTCCCGGTGGATATATCGACCATTCCTTTCCGGTAGCAGTAGGGTACGCATCGCGTACCATTATTTCGCCCACCATCATTCCCTGACCGTGTTCGCCAGATCGGCGAAATCCAGGGGTTCATCCACCGTACAACCCCACGTCGGATCGTAGACACCCCGTTCCACCCAGCGATGGAAGGTGGAATAAGGCCAGGCCCGTGGACAATCCCCCAACCCATGTTTTACCGGGTTGTAGTGCAGGTAGTCGAAATGCCGTGCATAGTCCCGTTCATCCCGCAGGGTATGTTCCCAAAAACGCCGTTGCCAGACACCACGTCGCCGGTAGCGGGAGCGAGATGTGGTTCCGGGCTGTTCCAACCCGCCCAATGCCAGCCAGGACTGCGTGAAGTGTTTCTTGATCGCGCCCCAGCGTTTGGAATAATCGGGATCGTCAGGCGGCATGGTCCAAATCGCGTGCAGGTGATCCCGCAGCATTACCAGGGCATCCACCCGAAACGGCCAGCGTTGCAGGCAATCCCGAAATGCCGCGCGCAGGCAGTCCCGCGCCCGGTCGTTGCCCAAGATCGCCGCCCGCCGTTCCGTCACCACGGTGAAGAAAAACGATCCGCCGGGCACATAACACCGCCGATAATCCGCCATGCTAAAATATCAACCCCATCGTAGTACCATCCCCGCGCAAGCCGTAGCAAGCCGTAGCAAGCCGTAGGGTACGCGTACCGCGTACCATTACGCCCGCCAGAAACCTGATCGCAATGGGTTCACGATTCCATTGTAAACAACGCATCGCGGGTTTGGGTCATGACCATGTTATACGCCGAAAAAGGTACGCGGTGCGTACCCTACAGGGCTTCGAGGGCTTTCAGAAGCGGTCTGTTCTAGAGGTCGTAACACCCTTTAGTCTATACAACCTCGTGCGAGATACTGTTCTCCGAAACCAAATCACATTTGTAGCATGGAATAGAGAGGCGCTTCGGTTCGAAGTTAAATGATTTCACTTAACTATGACGCCCAACCACGCGCTCTACCGGACGCTCGTACCTCGCGCCGCTGATCTCGGTCGTTATCGCGCTGGGAAAAGCTCGGCGCATCTTGCAGGGTGAGAGTCCCTGTCGGGTAAGGGCTAGCCACCCACCCGTATCGAGTGTTGCGTCTGTGGAGGAGTCGAGGGAGCGACGAACGAAACAGGCGAAGCGTACACAGAGTATCCTGGGTGACGCGTACCCTGAAGTGCTGGTACAGCTTCTAGATGAGCTTGTTGCAGATGCCGAGGGTTTTAACGTACACCGAAGGCAACACAGAAGCACCCGGAAAGGCGAGGGTGTGGAGGTCCGCCGGAATCCACAGGCCGTGGCATGCAGGAAGAGACGCGTCAGAGAACCCCGGAGGTCCCATCGGTTCCTGGCATGGGGAGGTGTAGGTGCAAGGTAGACAGCTATTGAGGCACACAAGGGGAAACACGGGGTTACGCTGGAACCTAAACACGTGCATGGAACCATGAACCAGGCAGGCGGAGGAGTACTGTGAAAGGAAAAGCCCGCCGGATGCCGATGGGAAGTCTTATCAGGCATAGTACTCGGAGGTGGGGAAACCCCACTAGGGGGAAGTACCTGACGGAAGCACGTAGCCCGCAAAGGAAACTCATCCCGGACCTGTCGGGCCGGACTAGCATGAGTCAACCTCCCTGCGGGGAACACCAAACAGGTGGAGGGCCGGTGACGGTTTCCGCCTGCGCGAAAGCGAGTGCAAGCGAGGAACCGAATGCGGGAATACTGCACGTCCGGGTCTGTGCGGGGGGCGCCGGGCAACCGGCGTCCCTACCGCGGAGATCGCCTACCATTCTATTAATAGCGAGAACTTCTATGATTAAATCAATTAAAGAAATTTTCACATCTCGGCATCCCGATTGTGAACAACCACTACCGCAACACGGCATTCTCTATTTTGATCTTTTGGACGCTGAACTCCGAAGCAAGCCATCTCAACCAATAGAGCAAGAATTAGGAGCTGTTATCGACAGTATACGTAACAAGAGACGGGATCGTTCACTCACCTGGAATGATCTCTACACGTTCGATTTAATACTCTCTCGCTTTTTGCCGCCAGAGAGCTTGTCCCGAGAGGTTTGGAGTTTACGATCTAGGTATCGAGATGTTACTGGTCTTCGCGAGTATGAAGCGTATTTAGCATCAAAACCACCTGATTTGGGAGGTCAAGTGGAGGAGAAAGATCTACGAGCTGATATCGAATACCTATTGAGCCAGATATACTTACGATATGCGATTACTCCAATTAATCAAGAGGTCAGTGATCATATATCGAGACGCGTCACAGTCGTAATACTCGCTGGGGTTGCAATAATCGTGTTAGCGGTTTTGCTGAACGTTACTGGTATTATAAGAGAGACACCCCCAGCAACATTATTGCCAGTTCTATTTGTTGGAGCAATGGGAGGACTTTTGAGTATGCAGCAACGATATCAAAGCGTATCACGAGAAGGTGATCCAATTGATAACATCTCCCAATTGATGCAGAACTGGTCGAGGCTTTTTCTCCCAGCTATTAGTGGTGCCATCTTTGCAGCTTTGCTTTACATGTTATTTATTGGAGGATTACTTGAAGGCGATTTATTCCCCAAGCTGGGTAGCAATCCTGGGAATACCAATAATCAGGATGGGACTTCGATGTGGGATTTCTTAAAACATGCTAGACCGGGATCAAGTCGCGATTACGCAAAACTGATAATATGGTCTTTTATTGCTGGATTCGCTGAGCGATTTGTTCCCGACACATTATCTCGTTTTATTTCTCGAAGAGAAGCGGATACCAAGAACGTAGCTTGAACAAATTGGCAATATGAATGCACTTGCGAACCTAATATAGTGCTTCTATGCAGCGCATACATTCTCGCCGCAGGGCGATCTAACAAGGCGCTCCAGCCGACGTCCCTGCCTCCGCTTCGCTCCGGCAGGGCCGCGGCTGAGCTTGATCGTTACCGCCAGCGCGTGGATTACTGGCTCGACCAATGGTGGCGACCTGCCGCTGCTACTGGAGGAAGGAGTCAACCCATGAGCGAGCAACCCGTTTCCCGTCTGCCCGACGTCGACATGCAGGCGGCGCCGGCCGCGTTGCTCCGCGCCGCCCGACGTGCCCGAGAGATTGCGAGGCAGACTGGCACCGCCGTGGTGGTGGTGCGCGACGGCAAGCTGGTCGAAGAACGCCAGTCGGCCCCGGAGCCGGCTGCCCCGGAGCAGTAATCGAGCGGATCGGGCATGGCCCCCTCACCGACATCAACAGCGAACACCGGCTGGTCCAGCAGATCTTCGCGGCGCACCGGGAAAAGGCGCCCGCCCTCGACCTGTCGTTGCGTCGGCTCATGCGCGGCGACGTTGCGGTGTAGCGCATTTCCGCGCAGAAACCCTGCTGAACGAATAAAATGACGAGATTAGTTAAGGTACGTTTGCATTAAAGCAACCATTTTGGAAGTTTGGGCCCGTAATCGCCACCCGCCCCGAGCTTTTTGTGGTGCTTCGGCAGGTGTGCTTCGTCAACGGGGAGGCTTCCCATCCTTAGCGCCGGAGTAAGACATACACGGCGCCGGTCCCGCCGTCCGCGGGGCGGGCTGATGAAAACGCCAGTATATCCTTGCGGCGCTGGAGCCAGAGGTTCAGTTTACCTTTGAGCACCGGCTGCTTCTGGAACGATCCATGGCCCTTGCCATGGATAATGATCACGCAACGGTGGCCTGCCATGGTCGCGGACCGCAAGAACTTGGACAAGGCTTCCTTGGCGAGGGGCACCGTCATACCGTGGAGATCGAGCTGTGCCTGCATGCTAAAATCACCCCGCCGCAGCCGCCGCACGACTTCCCGCCGCACACCGCGGGCGAGGAAGAGCAGCTCCTCGCCGGTCTCGAGATCGCTCGAGTCATAGTCGTCGCTCAAAAGCGCCTGCATGACCCGCAGCGTCTCGAGACGCGCCTGTTCCGCGATCGGCTCGGGGCGCGGTCGTTCGGGGAAGACGCTGTCATGGACGATGGGTTTCACCTCTCCCACGGCGTCGCGGAAGAGGGTGATCTCTTCGGTGGAGGGGGTCTTGACCATAGACTTGTCCACGGCGGCGGCGCATTTCGCTTTAAGAGGCTGACATTCTGCGCGAAATCGGAGCGCAAGCCAACGCTTACCTGTAGTTCTCCCCGTGCTCTTCTTCGAGGATTGACATCGAGAAAACCGTGGGGTTCCGTAAATCGCCTTATGCGACCCACCGCCGCGCATTCTCGAACAATCGGAACCAAGGCCCGGCCTCGTGCCGCCACGTCTTGGGCAACCATGAATATTGCCAGCGCAAGAAAACCCGCTCGGGGTGCGGCATGAGGATCGTGCAGCGTCCGTCGGTGGTGGTGAAGCCGGTCAATCCCCCCGGCGATCCGTTGGGATTATTAGGGTAGACTTCGGTGGGCTTGCCATGATGATCGACAAAGCGCAGCGCCGCGGTTTGATTGTCCAAGGTTTCCCGCGCGCCGCCGCCGGCCGAAAAATCCGCACGGCCTTCGCCGTGGGCGACGGCGATCGGGATCAGGGACCCCGCCATGCCGTCGAACAGGATCGAGGGCGAGGGCAGCACCTCGACCATCACCAGGCGCGCCTCGAACTGCTCGGAAACATTGCGCGCAAATCGTGGCCAATCGGCCCCGCCCGGGACCAGATCGCGAAGGTGCGACATCATCTGACAGCCGTTACAGACGCCGAGCGCAAAGGTATCGGGGCGTTCGAAAAAGGCCGCGAATTCCGCCCGCGCCCGCTCGTTGTACACGATGGCGCTGGCCCAGCCGCGCCCCGCGCCCAGGACATCGCCGTAGGAGAAGCCGCCGCCGGCGGCGAGACCGCGGAACGGAGCGAGGCTTCGGCGGCCGGAAATAATATCGCTCATGTGCAGATCGACGGTATGAAAGCCGGCGCGCTCAAACGCCGCGGCCATCTCGATGTGCCCATTCACGCCTTGCTCTCTTAGAATAGCCACCGCCGGGCGCGCTCCGGTCGCGACCGCCGGCGCATGCTCGCGTGGATCGTAGCCGACTCGAACACTCAGGCCCGGGTCCGCGAGATCCGATAGGAGATCGAATTCCTGGCGGGCACAGATCGGGTTGTCGCGTAGGGCCTGCATGCGGTAGCTGGTCTCGGACCATAGACGCTGTAAGCAGAGCAAAAAGGGGACGGATTTATTTTCCGCGAAGACTCCGGCATACTGATTCCGCGGTCAGTGTTCAGGAGGAACAAGCCATGCCAAGAAAGGCAAGGATCGTATACTCGGAGTCGCTCATCACGTCATTCAGCGCGGTCACAACCGGCAGGTGGTTTTCGCCATCGAGGAAGACTTTCAGTGCTACCTAGAAAACCTCGTTGAGCTCAAGAATGCCTTCGGCGTCAAGCTGTATGCCTACTGTTTGATGACGAATCATGTGCACCTGCTATTGGGCCTGCTAGACCGAGCGGCCTGGCGTTGTTACTCAAACATCTCGCGGCCCGACAGACCCGCTATGTCAATACAATTGAGAGACGCACCGGCACCTTGTGGGAAGGACGGTACAAATCCAGTCCGGTGGAAACCGAGACCTATCTGCTGGCGTGTAGTCGGTACATTGAGCTTAATCCCGTGCGGGCCGGGATAGTCCCAAGTCCGGGGGCGTATCGCTGGTCGAGCTACCGTGGGAAGATCGGTCTATGGCAGGATCCCGGCACCGACCTCGATCCGTGTTATGAAGCGCTGGGTGCACCGGAACAATCACGGCGGAATAGGTACCGCGAATTTGTCGGGGTGGGGGTGTTACCCTCCGAACAAACTCTGATCCGGGAGGCGCTACAACGTGGACAACTGACCGGCACACAGCGTTTTGCAGACGAGATTGAGCGAAAACTGAGCATTCGCGTGGAGCACCGGGGCAGAGGACGCCCCCCGAAGGCCTCAAAAATAAAATCCGTCCCGTTTTTGCGCCTGACTGGAAGTCGAGGTCGGTCGAATGCGTGCCGATCGTCGCCAGCCGCGCTATCTCCTACTCACGAGCTGATCGCTCCGCACTGGAGGGAGAGCGCGAGCCGTAAAGCTTGTCTACCTCTATAGCGCGAGGGCCGTGCTTCGCCTGCTGATCAGTCCGTGAAGGAGGTTCGCCCTAAGGCATCTTTCCCACGATCAGCTTCGGGATGTTGATGAAGACGTCCGTGCCGCTACGCTTGACCACCGCATCCAACGGGATATAGCTGTCGGTTTTGAAGATCAGCCCGTGCGGCACAAGCAGGTAGCCTTCAGTTTCCTCCGTCGCTTCGACGACCTTGTCAACCGTGCCGATCGCCCCGTGGTCGGAGCCACGAACCGCATCGCCCGGCTGCACGTCAACGCGGGCTGCCGTCGAAGTCTCAACGACGGCTAGAAACTCGTCCACGTTATGACGGCGTTGGCGATCAGCGGATAGTTCACGCGGATCGAAGCCTCGTATTCCGGAATACCTGACGCGCCGATGGCGTCGGAGAGAAACGTCACGTCGAATCCTTCTTCCATCGCGTGCCGCCCGGTGGACTCGCAGCACAGATTGGCGGTCATTCCGGCGATTACCAGATGAGTAATCCCCATCCGCCGGAGGTGTTCAGGGAGGTCGGTCTGGAAAACATCACAACTCTTATGCGGCAGGAGCACCGTATCGTCCTCGCGCGGCTGCAAGTCGGGATGGAAGTCTGCCCCCCAACTGCCCGCCAGAAACATCTTCTTCTCAAACATCAGGCGGTTGATCCCGCTTCTCCGGTGTAACTGCTCGCCAGCGTAATCCTCCTCCGTGTACGCCATCGGGCCGAACAGGATGGGGATACCGCGCGGTCGTGCGCCCTCAATAGCGCGCTTCAGATGGCCGACCACATCGTTCATCTCCACGGTAGTCTTGGTCATCTCCCAGCCTGCTCCGCCCTCGGAGAGGAAGTCGTGACCGGATCGATCACCACCAGGGCCGTCCGGTCAGCAGGGAATGAAATTCCGGCTCCTTCCTTCGGCAGGTACCTAGCGCCCCGCGTCGGGGTCTCAGGTTTTGATTGTGGCATTGTGTTTTCTCCTTTTGTTCGTGTTTGTGTCGCTGTTTGTTGTCGGAGGCGCCTCGCCTGTTCTGACTTTAACATCCATTAAGCTCCTCTGTCGCAGGGACATGTTTAGAAACCGGCTTCAGAGTGATTCCTTAGGAGCCTCCGTCAAATAGGCTTTGAGTGCTACGACGTCTATGACGAGCGGACGATTGCGTTCATAGTGCACGAGTTTACGCCGTCGAAACTTGCCCATCATGACTGTGACATGGGAGCGACTCATTGCGGCCATTTTCGCTAAATCCTCATGCCCTACTCGCAATTGAACTTTTCCGGCCTTTTCACCGGGCGTACTTGCAAGCTGTAGCAGCAGGCTCCCCAAACGTCCTTCCGCATCACGATGCGTGAGGACTTCGATGCGACGTTCGGCATCACTGAGCCGCTCGCAGAAGGTGAACACGAAAGCGGTCAGCGCCTCGCGGTCCTGCTGTAAATAATTGACGAAGTCTCGCTGCTTTATCTGTAACGCTACACTCGCAACAAGAGCTCGCCCAGTGGTGTGCTGCACTCCGTTTTCCTGCGCGCACAAACAAAGTTCACCGAATGGCTCTCCAGCTGTGATCACTTTCATCATGACTTCGTGACCGCGGGTATCGCCGGTCATCACCGCGACCTGTCCGCGTTCAAGGAAGTAAATACGATCCGCACGATCATCCGGGCGCCAGATGTCCGCGCCTTTAGGAAAGCTGCGTACACGACCGAGCGAGCCGTCGCGCGGCAGGTGCTCAAGGGTGATTCCTGTCAGCGTCTGACAAGCGAGATGGGTCGAGAACTGTTGCACCTCGTCTTTAGGTATAGAAACTTGATCAGGAACCTTTGAAACAGAAGGTAAGCGGGACTCGCCTTGCTGCCTACGGGCATCCCTTTCCGGGGAACCCGTTAAAACTAGATTTTAGCACAGGGAAGAAGCTCGCGACGTTAGCGCACGAACGTTAAAAACGTGGGGCTCGCTGTTAGACTAGTTTTGTAGAGTCCCGAAAGGGGCCTCACCATTCGGCAAGGAGACCTAGCATGCTCACTTTTAAAGACGCTTTTCGGACAAGCTGCGGCCTTCGACGGCAGCATTACCATTAATCGCACGGCCGGCAAGATGTCCGCGCGTTGCGATCTGGAAGGCCACAACGTCCTTACGCTTAACCTCGCCCACGACATGGTGATAGGTAAGAAAGATGTGAAGCAGGAAAAAATACAGCGAGGCCGCAAAGACTTCACCAATTTGCTTGACGGAGCTGCACGCGAGGGCTGTAACAAGGAGATTCGTCGGCATGAAACAATTTCCAATAATCAGACGAGCGACTGTGTAAGTCGTGCCCACACCTTAACGATCTCGGTCAACTAGCATCCAAATCACAGAGAAACAAATGAAAACATTACAGCATGCAAAAGCACTCGGAACGATCGTGACGCTTACGATCACGGCGCTGGCCTGGCCGGCGCTCGCCGAGGAACATACTCGCGCCACGACTGCCGGAACACCGGATCGCGCCGCGGTCGATGAGATGATCGCGCAATGGCCGGAGCGTCCAAAGCTGGGCGCGCAAATGATGCTCTCGCAGTACGGCACTCCGCAGGAAGTCACGTCCGAGAAGCTTGTCTGGCACAACCAAGGCCCTTACAAGCGCATCACCGTCACGAAGAAGGAGCATCATCACGACTTCCCGAAGCCGCACATGGATTTTATCGAACACACGATCCATTACCATGTGCCGGCGGATAAAGCCGACGCCATCTCTGCCTTCGACGGCAGCGCCACGTTCGATCGGACGCGAGGCGAGTTGTCCGGGCGGTGCGATCTGGAAGGGCACAACATTCTGACGCTGAACCTCGCGCACGACATCGCGACCGGGAAGAAGGACTCAGGCGAGGCGCGCAAAGCGTTCAGCCAAATCGTCGTCGAGGACATGCTCGGCAAAAACCCAGGCTACGTCACGGCGCTTCAATTCAAGCCGATGGCGATGACACAGGCGGCCTTTTCCGATAAGCCGGCTATTCCCGGCTCTCCGATGCGTCCGGTGGCCAACGCGCATTTGAAGGGCGACAGAGGCGACGGGGAAATCCTCGGCTTCATTGGCGCGATCAATGAGAGCGAGATCGTGGCCGCGATGGTGGCGAGCAAGAAGAAGGTGAATTCTCAATTGGCTCAATACGCGACGATGCTGCACCAGGAGCATGGCAAGAATCTCGACCACACGATGAAGCTCGGACAGAAGATCGACGTGACGCCGCTGGAAACTCCGGCCGTGGACGCGCTGCGCGTGAAAGCCGCGGGCGAACTCGCCCCGTTGGTGCCGTTGGACGGCGAGGAATTCAGCCGCACTTACATTACGGCGATGACGAAGGGACACACGGAGGCGCTGCAAATGATCGACACTCAGCTTCTCCCCAAAGCCCAAAGCGACGACCTGAGGAAACATCTCACCGCAACGCGCCAGCACGTTGCGGCGCACCTTGAAGCAGCGAAAAAGCTTCAGGGAGGAATCGCCGGTACCGCTTCAGATCCGACACGCGTCCCGGTGCGGCAAAAGCAAGAACAGGAGAGATAGAGCCGCCGTGCCGAAAAGCCAATCGACGCGACCCGTTACAGGGAACCAAACAAACCCGGACGCTCACACGCAAGATTTTGGCAAACCAGCCAAAAACAAACAAATAAACCAAAGGAAGCACTGAAAACGAAAAGCACGCCGAGGTGATTCGCAAGCTACTTCAGACCAGCCAATGAGATTTAGAATTTCCAAGCACGGGTGAATAAATAAACACTGCCTGAACGAACCAACGCCATGAACAAAAAAGAGAAATAATTATGAAAACCCACACGCCTATAACCTTTTTCCATCGTTTGGGTATTTTCTATTTGGCCACCGGTTTCATCTGGTTGAGCGGTTGTTCATCGAAACAGCCAGCAAAGAGCCCGGAGCCGCCCTCCGCGTCTGCCTCGCCTCAGACGATGAATCAGGCTGAACGTTCTGCTTCGGATGGACCACGAATGGCCGGGCCGGCCATGCCGCACCGACGCGGCAATGCCGATGCCGGCCGTGACGTTTTCCGCTTCGAGACCTTCGGCAACGAAGGTTTCTGGACTGACGCGATGCGAATGCCCCAAGGCATGAAGGACGCGAAGGTGACCCCGATCGATGCGCTGAAGGCCGGCGTGACTGTCGATGCGAAAGCAATTGAGCCATCCCTGCGTGCGGCGTTGGCGAAGGAACTCAAGACCGACATGTCTCCGCAGAATGCGCCGCTGCTCAACGATCCGATGACGACGGTGAAGCTCATCGAGCTGAAAGCGGTTGCCGGTATCGTCCCGAAAGACAGTAACGGCGACGGCAAAATTGATATTGCGAGCGGTGACAAAGTGGGCCTCTCCTGCGCCATTTGCCATACAATCTCAGACAAGTCGGTGTTCGACATGCCGGGCGCCGGCTCAATCGGGAAGCGCCTGGATGGACGGGCGGCGCTGACGTTGAACGTCGGCAAGTTGCTCGCGCTGGCGGCGAACTCGCGAGCTTATTACCCGAATCTTCAACTCGTTCTCGGCGGCAAAACAATCGGGCGAGCGCCAAAGGGCATCACACCGGATTCAACTGAAGCTGAGGTCGATGCTTATCTCATGAATCCCGAGTTCTATCCCGTTGGCACTTTTGACGAAACGCAGGATGGCGTCGGTAATCCAGTCGTGAACACGCCCCTATTTCGGCAGGACCTGGCCGCCCCCTATGGCACGGCAGGCGAGTTTGCCATCCTGGATAACATTGGCAATTCCTCTTACACCTCGAATCTCGATCCGACGACCTTGGTGACGCCAGAGGGCCGGGCATTCTTAAGAATCAAAGCGGGTCCGCTGGGCGAGGAGTTGGCCAACAACTACGAAAAGATTCTCAAGGAGAGTGGCGTAACCGGTTATCCCTTTGTTAAAGCGAAGATGGCGGGAAAGCCTGGCGAGTTGGCAAATATCGTGGGGCGTCGCGTGGACGATCAAAAGCTCATCGACATGAATGCTTACATCGACGCGCTCAAGGCCCCGAAGGGCGCGAAGGTCGATTCATCGGCGTCGGCGCGCGGACGGAAACATTTCCGCAACAACTGCACGAGTTGCCACAATGTCGATCAGAGCAGGCCGGTCCCGACCATGCTCGTCGATATGAAGAAGATGATGCCCGACTACCAGCCGGAAGTTCTCGGCCAGCGGCCCCCGTTGAGCCCGATTCAAAATTCATCCGGTGGCTTTGACGACAAAATGATCATCGTGGATGCGAGTGACCGTGGAGACAAGCGTGGCTTCGCGCTGCCGCTGCTTCTGGATTTGGATAGGAAAGAAAAATTCCTGCACGATGTTTCGGTCACGGGATTGGATGCGCTGCTTGACCCCAAGCGAGGCGACACCGCGCCGCATCCCTTTTACATCGCTGACCCTTCGCAACGCGGCGAGATGGTTGATTTTCTGCGGAGCTTGGACACGGGGGAATCCCCGGTCGCCAAGCGGTGACCCTACGTCTCGACAAAAAAGAGTCAACATGAAGACGAAGGATGAGCGTGGGGAAAAGTCATAACGTGGGACGCGCCAGCCGCGTCGGAGCGGCGGCCTATTATATTGTGGCTTCTGGGTATACCACTTTCCGTCGTTATCATTCTGGCGTTGCTAGGCGTCTTCTAAAGGCTCGCGTAAAGAGCACGAAAGTGCGTGCTCTCCTCTCTTTGATTAAGACAAAGGATAAAGCCATGTTTACTTTCCATAAACGTACTCTCACTAAAACTTCGGTCGTGGGGATCGGCGCATTGCTGGCGGCCTGTATCGCAGACGTAGATGCCAGCAAGTCAAGGAAATCAAATGGCCTCCCCAATCCAGGACAACCGGTCGCACACCGGCTCGGAGACATCGACCGTGGCCGAGCCGTTTTTCGCTTTGCGACGTTCGGTAATGAGGGTTTCTGGACGGATGCCGTACGCTTGCCCGCGGGAATGATTGACGCCGGGGTGACGCCATTTCAGGCGTTGCAATTAGGCCTGCACATAGATATCAAACGTCTCGATCCTGACACCGTAGAACTATTGAAGTCGGAATTGATCGCCGACCCCACAGGTCAGAGTTCGCCTACGCTCAATAACCCAGCGACCACCGTCAAACTTATCAACGCCAACGCGATCATTGGCTTGCCTGCGAAGGACAGTAACGGTGACGCCACGATCGACATCACCCAGGGCGACAAAGTCGGCGCGAGCTGTGCGCTTTGTCACACTATCACCAATGAATCGGTCTTCAATATGCCGAACGGCGGCTCCATTGGCAGGCGGCAGGATGGCCGCGCGCCGCACACGCTCGATTTTGGCACGCTGGTCGCCCTCGGCGCTAATTCGCGCGCCTATTATCCGGTGCTTCAACTCGCGCTTGACGCCAACAAAGGCGCGACCCTCGGCCGGGCGCCGACAGGGTTGACTGAGACCTCCACCGAGGAGGAAGTAGACGCGTATCTGACCAACAAGGACTTCTACCCCGTTGGCATGTTCGATGACACGGTGGACGGCAATGGCGACCCCATGCACAACATGCCGCTGTTCCGCCAGGATCTCGCGTTTCCGTTCGGCAGCGAGGGTGCGATCTCCCGGTTGGATAATTTCAGCAACCTGGTTTACACGGCGCTGCTCGATCCGACGACGCTTCTCACCCCCGGCGGAGGCGCATTCTTACGGAAGTTAGGCGGTGATGCGGCTGGGACTGAAATTGCCGACGACTATGCCAAGGTACTCGCCGACACCGGCGTTGCGGGCCCGTTTCCGTTCATTCGCGCCCGTCCGCCCGCCGATCCTGCTTTGGCGGGCACCGAAGGTTTTCCGCTCGGCGTACGTGTCAACACTAAGAAGCTCATTGACATGAATGCCTTTCTATTCCGTCTTCAGGCGCCGCGTGGCTTGCGCGAAGATCGGCAGGCGATTGCGCGTGGACGCGAGTTGTTTCGCACCGTGGGTTGCACGAATTGCCATAACGTCAACCAGCGCAAGTTCGTGCCGACTTTCATCGTTGATATGAAGACGATCTTCCCCGGCGACGATCCAGTCGTGCTGCTCGCGCAGCGCGATCCGCCGCTGAATCCGATCTTGAACACGCCGGGAAATATCGTTGACATGCCCGTCAATATCTTTGACGACAAGATGGCGGTGGTCAACGCCAGCATACGCGGGCTTGAACGCGGGACTGCTCTGCCCTTGCTGCTCGATCTTGCACGCAAGCCGGTCTTCCTGCACGACAACTCGGTGGCCACTTTGGACGATCTCCTGAATCCCAATCGCGGCTCCACGGCGCCCCATCCTTTCTTTCTAGAGGACGCGGCTGACCGTTCAGATATGGTGCAGTTCCTCCGCGGGCTCGGTACCGGCAAGCCTCAAAGAAAGCACTAGAGGCCGCTGCAAAAAAACAGGGTCGGCGCTGTCTTCGTGAAAGACCGATCGAATCTCGGCGGCCAAGTTGGCCGCCGAGAGTTCGGAAGTGAAGTTCGAATCTTAACTCGCCTCGTTGACCGCGAGTCTTAACCAAATCTTTACTCGCCATGATTCGCTTTCCGATTGGCGCGGCGGGCGCGGACAAGGACCAAAACACAGGCCACAATCTGCCGCGGCCAGCACGGTAGATCGCCCCGCACTCGATAAGCTGGTGGCTGCATACTCGCCGCGCAGGAGATGATCGCCAAGTATGGCGTGCCCCAGGAAGCCCTCCGAGACACTCTTTTGGCACAAAGCCGGCCCATACAAACCATCAAGGTGACTCGCGTGGAAATCCCGCACGATTTTCCAAAGCCTCACATGGATTTTCTCGAGCACGCGATCGAATATCGCGTGCCCGCCGAGAAGGCCAGTGTGATCGTCGCTTTCGACGGCAGCATTACCATTAATCGCACGGCCGGCGAGATGTCGGCGCGTTGCGATCTGGAAGGCCACAACATCCTCACGCTTAACCTCGCCCACGACATGGTGATAGGTAAGAAGATGTGAAGCAGGCGCGGATCGCTTTCGGCCAAAACGTCGTGGACGATGCAATGGGGAAGCACCCGGCTTACGTGGAGGCGCTGCAGTTCGACCCGGCCACGAGGGCAGGCCCCTTCGCGGACACACCAGTGATCCCAGGTTCGCCCAAGCGCGCCGCCGGCGCCGAGCGAAGGCAGGCAAGATGGCGATGACGCCGAGATCCTTGGCTTTGTCGTCGCTGTCGACGACAACGAGACCCTTGCTGCGGCCGCGGCCGCGAAAAAGAAGGTCAGTCCGCCGGTCCTAGACTACGCAAGAATGCTCCACGAGGAGCACGGTAAAAATCTGGATGCCACGCTTAAGCTCAGCCAAAAGATGCGCGTCACGCCGATCGAGACGACGGCCGTTGACCAGCTGCGCGTAAGGTGCGGGGGAGCTAGCCGCGCTGATTCCGCTCGATGGCGACCAGTTCGGAAGCGCTTATATTGCGGCGATGATCAAGGGACACACGGAGGCGCTGCAAATGATCGACAAGCTTCTCAAAGGTGCCAAGAGCGACGCCTTGAAAAAGCACCTCCGAAACACGCGGCCATGTCGCCATGCACCTCAAAGAAACCGAGAAAGTGCAAGCCAGCCTGAAGCGCTAGGAACCTCTTCCTTTCTGTGATCCTGGTGATGATCTGCTGCAATTTACGAAGGTAGCAATTCCCAGCCTTTTGTTTTAACTAAGCCGCTTGCTTTTTTGCAGAGGAACGAAGCCCTTCAAAATCGCCTCGGGCCAAAAATCTTCATTTTCTTTCGTGATTTCCACCAGAAGAACGTCCGGGCGGTTCCGGATTTGATTTAAGAATTTCAACGGGTAATTCGGTACCGTTGCAATTATTTTGAGCCGGGAATTTAATGCCTGTGCTGTGATATCTCGGAAGCGCGGAGATGCGATTTCCATCTTTCCGATTTGGCCCATAATGAGAAGATCCGCAGAACGCAGAGCTGTTTCAATGGCAGGAACAACAAGAGTCTCTACCGTTTGAAGATCGACTCCAAACCGGTCCACGCAGAGCTCTGACGGAAGGCCGCTTTTGGCAAGGATCCGGCTCTCTCCCTGCAGTGTTTTCGTGAGGTAACCCACGCGTTTCCGGTTCTCGAAAATATCCTCGGTATAAAAGCCCTCGGCGCGGACCGGCGATTTTTTTAGTTCGGGAATCAGCCGTGAAATCACGCCCGTCCGGCCGCGCCACTTGCGGCTTATCAGAATAAGGTTTTTTGCGCCTTCCAGCGTAAGGTCATGCTTTAACTTTTCTTGATAGCGGCTGCCCACAACCTCCACAGGCCTCAATAATCGGTTACGCAATCAGCAATTCAAAACCCATCGCTCAGACTCATACCTGAATTGGATTGACTGGATGAGCGGCCAAATCAAGAACACCGCCGCGTAAGGGCACCGAGTAAGCGGCGCGCGATCTGTCGCAGGGCCGCTATGGCGGCCCGGTGCGCCGCCGCATGTACTTCTCCCCGTGCTCGTTTCCGAACCATCGGGAATAGCGTCGGGTTCCGTGAGCTGCCTCATGCGACCCACCGCCGTGCATTTTCGAACAATCGGAACCAAGGCCCGGCCTCGTGCCGCCACGTCTTGGGCAACCATGAATATTGCCAGCGCAAGAAAACCCGCTCGGGGTGCGGCATAAGGATCGTGCAGCGTCCGTCGGTGGTGGTGAAACCGGTCAATCCCCCCGGCGATCCGTTGGGATTGTTAGGATAGACTTCGGTGGGCTTGCCATGATGATCGACAAAGCGCAGCGCCGCGGTTTGATTGTCCAAGGTTTCCCGCGCGCCGCCGCCGGCCGAAAAATCCGCACGGCCTTCGCCGTGGGCGACGGCGATCGGGATCAGGGACCCCGCCATGCCGTCGAACAGGATCGAGGGCGAGGGCAGCACCTCGACCATCACCAGGCGCGCCTCGAACTGCTCGGAAACATTGCGCGCAAATCGTGGCCAATCGGCCCCGCCCGGGACCAGATCGCGAAGGTGCGACATCATCTGACAGCCGTTACAGACGCCGAGCGCAAAGGTATCGGGGCGTTCGAAAAAGGCCGCGAATTCCGCCCGCGCCCGCTCGTTGTACACGATGGCGCTGGCCCAGCCGCGCCCCGCGCCCAGGACATCGCCGTAGGAGAAGCCGCCGCCGGCGGCGAGACCGCGGAACGGAGCGAGGCTTCGGCGGCCGGAAATAATATCGCTCATGTGCAGATCGACGGTATGAAAGCCGGCGCGCTCAAACGCCGCGGCCATCTCGATGTGCCCATTCACGCCTTGCTCTCTTAGAATAGCCACCGCCGGGCGCGCTCCGGTCGCGACCGCCGGCGCATGCTCGCGTGGATCGTAGCCGACTCGAACACTCAGGCCCGGGTCCGCGAGATCCGATAGGAGATCGAATTCCTGGCGGGCACAGATCGGGTTGTCGCGTAGGGCCTGCATGCGGTAGCTGGTCTCGGACCATAGACGCTGCAGGCCGGCGAGATCGGATCGGTAAATGTCGTGACCCTCATGGCGGATAATAAGCGCCGGCGCATCGATAGGAGCACCGATCACGTGCACACGCGCGGCCAGCGTCCCGTGGGCGTGAAAGGCCTCCGACACGCCTTTGAGGTCCTCGCGGCGCACCTGTAATACCGCCCCTAACTCTTCGTTGAAGAGGATCGCGAGCGGGTCTCCTCCGAGCGCATCGATCTCGATGCGCACGCCGCGACGGCCCGCGAGCGCCATCTCCATGAGCGTCACGAACAAACCGCCATCGGAGCGGTCGTGGTAGGCGAGGATGATCCCCATCTCATTGAGCACTTGGACCACTTGAAACAATGCCTTGAGATCCTCGGGGTCGTCGAGGTCGGGAGGCGTATCGCCCAACGCGCTATAGACTTGCGCCAGGCACGAGCCTCCGAGCCGGTTGCGGCCCCGGCCGAGATCCACCAAGAGCAATACCGTCGGCTCATCACAAAGCTGGATCCGCGGCGTGAGCGATTGACGAACATCGGCCACCGGTGCGAAGGCCGAGACGATAAGCGACTGCGGCGCCGTCACCGACCGCTGTCCGTCGGCCTCCTGCCAGACTGTTTTCATGGACAGTGAATCCTTGCCGACCGGAATAGTGACGCCGAGGGCCGGACAAAGCTCCATCGCGACGGCGCGCACGGCATCGTAGAGGCGCGCGTCTTCACCCGGATGCCCAGAAGCCGCCATCCAGTTGGCGGAAAGTGCGACGTCAGATAGCCGCGGAATACGTGCCGCGATGATGTTGGTGATGGCCTCGGCGACGGCCATGCGCGCCGCGGCCGGCGCATCGATCAAGGCGATCGGCGCGCGCTCGCCGATGGCCATTGCCTCGCCGGTAAAACTCAAGAACGAGCTGGCGGTAACCGCGCAGTCAGCCACCGGAATCTGCCAGGGCCCTACCATTTGATCGCGAACCACCAACCCCGACACCGTGCGATCGCCGATCGTAATGAGGAAGCGTTTGTCGGCGACCGCGGGTAAGCGCAGGACGCGTTCGACTGCATCCCTGAGATCGAGATCCCGCGCCGAAAACGGCGCGAACGAGGGCTGCAAACGCGCGGCCCGTTGGGTGATCCCGGGCGGGCTGCCCAGCAACACGCGCAACGGGAGATCCACGGGTGTCTCTCCGCCATCATGCACGACCAGATCGCGTGCTTCGGTGGCCTCGCCGATGACGGCGTGGGGACAGCGCTCGCGCGTGCAGAGGGCTTCGAGGCGATCGAGATCCTCGGGATTGATCGCGAGCACGTAACGCTCTTGAGCTTCGTTACACCAAAGCTCCAAGGGCGAGAGGCTGGGATCGGCGCTAGGAATAGCGCCTAGATCGAGACGCCCGCCGCGAGCGCTTTGATCCAAAAGCTCGGGGACCGCGTTCGAGAGCCCGCCCGCGCCCACGTCATGGATGGCAAGGATAGGGTTGTGCCGCCCGAGGGCGCAACAGCTATCCAAGACTTGCTGGCAGCGGCGCTCCATCTCGGCGTTGTCGCGTTGTACCGAGCCGAAGTCGAGCGCTTCATCCCCCTGGCCCGCGCTCAGGGAGGATGCGGCGCCGCCTCCCAGACCGATGAGCATCGCGGGTCCCCCGAGGACGACGATCTTGGCCCCGGGCGGGATGGTTTCTTTGTGGATATGTTGCAGGCGAATGCTCCCGAGTCCCCCGGCCAACATGATTGGTTTATGATAGCCTCTCACCTCACCGCAGCCGGGCAGGGCTTGCTCGTAGGTGCGGAAATATCCGCACAAGGCCGGTCTTCCGAACTCGTTGTTGAACGCCGCGGCGCCGATGGGCCCTTGCAGCATGATGTCCAAGGCAGATGCGAAGCGGCCTGGCTGCCCATAGCTCCGCTCCCAGGGCTGAATGAAACCGGGGATGCGGAGATTCGAGACCGAGAAACCCGTCAATCCGGCCTTGGGCTTGGCGCCGCGCCCGGTGGCGCCTTCATCGCGGATCTCGCCGCCCGCCCCCGTGGCGGCCCCGGGAAAGGGTGAGATCGCGGTCGGGTGGTTATGGGTTTCGACCTTGATCGTGATGCCGGCGGATGCTTGCGCATAAGCATAAGACTGCGATGTGGGGTCGGCAAGAAACCAAGGGGCGTCGTAAGCGCGTATTACTGCTGCGTTGTCTCGGTAGGCCACCAACACCCGCGCCGGATTGCGCGCATGGGTCGTGCGGATCATGTCGAATAAGGAATGCTGTTGCGGGATGTCATTCAGGACCCAGCGCGCATTGAAGATCTTGTGCCGGCAATGCTCGGAATTGGCCTGCGCAAACATCATAAGCTCGACGTCCGTCGGATTGCGGCCGAGATCCAGATACGCCCCTAAGAGATAGTCCATCTCAGCGGCTGACAGCGCCAGGCCGAGTTGCCGGTTCGCGCGTTCCAAGGCAGGGCATCCCTCGCGGATAAGGTCCACGGTTTCCAGCGCTTTCGGCGCCGTGTGTGCGAACAGCCTGGACGCATGATCAAGATAGAACCCGGCCTGCTCGGTCATGCGATCATGGAGCAGCGGCGCGATCCGAAGGAGCGTTTCTCGTTCGAGAGGCGCGGGATCTTGGGAGCGAAAATACCATCCGGTTCCGCGTTCGAGGTGCACGATGTTGTCCAAGCCGCAAACCCGGGCGATTTCCGTGGCCTTGCTCGACCACGGTGAGACGGTGCCAGGACGCGGCGTCACTAACAGCGCTTCGGGGCGCGGGGCGGCGCGCACCGCCCCGGCGCCCAGAATGCTCATCAAGCGCTCGTACTCGGCACTGGATAGAGGTTCAGAGACGAGCGCGAAGTACGCCGTCTCGACGGCCAAGGACGTGACGGCCGGCGCGAGGGCGCGCACCGAGGCAAGGAGTCTTTCCAAGCGAAACGCGGGGTAGGACGCGGGAGCGACGAAACTTTGGAGCCTCGCCGGCCCAACGAGCGTCACAGAGACAAGCGGCGCAAGTTAGGATCGGGTAGGGCGGTTTGCCACAGCTCGTCGAATCGGCGCTGCAATTCCGTGGCGGCATCGGGAGCATGAAAATTAGCCACGCCTTCGTAACGGTCTGATAGCCCGCTATGCACGTATCCCTTCCGGTCCGCAATGAGCATGCTTTCGTTGCAGTGCCGGTGTTCGGGCGGGGGGCTGCGAAGCTCGAAGAAACTACTCAGGCGCAGCGCCAGCTCGAGCAGCCTGTGATTGCGGTGGAGGAGGGGTGAGGGATCAAGGATGAGGAGCCTGATTTTCGCCTTCCGGTTTCTTAGCGCGAGACTCTTGAAAGCGTCCACCAGATGCCGGTCATCAAAAATCAGCGGGTCCAAATGGCGGCTTACAATGTCGATCGTCCTCCGGCTTTGCGTCACCATGCGCAGCATCGCCTGGCGCTGGTCTCCGCGCGTGGCGAGCTTGATCGGCACGCGAGTCTGCCCCAGGGTATGTTCTTGGAACGCCGTTCGGGTGTCTGCTGCGGGCATGGGACTCTGATCTCATCCTCACGGCTTAAATCGATAACGCCTGCTCGGTTGCGTTGCCGGTATAGTTCATGGGTTGGAGCGCCTGCAGCCGTTCTTTCTCCGGCTCGGGGATGGCCAAGGTCCCGATAAAGGCGTGCAGCGCCTCGCGGTCGATGCGGCGGCCGCGGGTGAGCGCTTGAAGTTGTTCATACGAATCGCCGATCCCGTAACGGCGCATGACCGTTTGTACCGCTTCGCCCAGAAGCTCCCAGGCGTCGTCGAGATCGCGGCTTAGGGCGCTCGGGTCGACCTCGAGTTTCGCCAGTCCTTTGAGACAGGATTCATAGGCGATCACGCTGTAAGCAATGCCTACGCCGAGATTGCGCAGCACCGTTGAATCGGTGAGATCGCGCTGCCAGCGCGAGACGGGCAGCTTTGCAATGAGGTGCTCACAGAGCGCGTTGGCAAGCCCTAAGTTGCCCTCGGCGTTCTCGAAATCGATGGGATTGATCTTGTGCGGCATCGTGGACGAGCCGACCTCGCCGGCAACCGGTTTCAGCCGGAAATAGCCGAGCGAAATATACCCCCAGGTGTCGCGGCAGAGGTTAATGAGAATGGTGTTGAAACGCGTTAAGACGGATAAGAACTCGGCGAGGTAGTCATGGGGTTCGATCTGGGTGGTGTACGGGTTATGTTCGAGCCCGAGGCTTTCGACAAAGGCACGCGCGATCGCCGGCCAGCCGACGCCGGGATAGGCCGCGAGATGCGCATGGTAATTCCCGACCGCGCCGTTGAATTTTCCGAGCAGCGGAGTTTCCTTTAACTGCCGGTACTGGCGCTCGAGCCGGTGAGAGAAATTGGCGATCTCCTTTCCGAGCGTCGTCGGGGAGGCGGGTTGGCCGTGGGTTCGGGCAAGCATGGCGTCCGCGGCGAACCGGTGTGCGAAACCGACCAAAGTCTGTATGAGCTGATCCCATAGCGGCAGGATCGGGTGGCTGCGCGCGGCGCGCAGCATCAAGGCATAGGCCAGGTTATTGATGTCTTCCGAGGTGCAGCCGAAGTGTAGGAACCCGCTCACCGCCGCAAGCTCCCGGTGTGCTTCAAGGCGTTCTCTCAGGAAATACTCGACTGCCTTGACGTCGTGATTGGTGCTCGCTTCGATGGCTTTGACCCTTTGCGCATCGCGCGGGCTAAAGTCATCGATGAGGCCGTTCAACCACGCATTCGTATTGGCGCTGAAGGCGGGTACCTCCGAAAGCTCCGGAGACGCCGACAGCATTTGTAACCATCGGATCTCTACCTGAAGACGATACCGAATGAGACCGTATTCGCTGAAAATAAGCCGCAACCCCGCGGTTTTTTCGGCGTAGCGGCCGTCAATGGGTGAAATCGCGGTGAGCGCTGATAGATCCATGGATGTTTGCCGGCGGGCGTAGGTTAGGGGGCTGGCTTAGCACGCCGCCGCAAGTCTTCGAATCGCGCGCCCGGTTGCCCGGTGTTCCGCGGTCCCGCGCCTCGCTCGATCTGCGTGAGGCCGCGTCGTGCGGGCGAGCCGGCTCTCGCCTTTGCTATTTTGCGCTTAACATAGAGATTACGCGCTTGCCTTACACTCGGGTCTTTGGGCGCAATGCCCGCCGCTCGGTGGAGATACAGCGCGGCCTCGTCAAGGTGATTTCGCCTGATTTGCCGGTACGCCATATCCACGTACTTGGCCACGATCGCCCGAAGGCCGCGAATCGCCTTCTGATTTTGAGGCTCCACTCGCAATACCTGCCGGTACTTTGCAAGGGCGTTGTTGTCTTGCGGTGTCGTCAAGCGATAAGCCGCGACATCATCCCCCGCTAGCGCCAGCAGCTTAGCCACGGATGGTCCGGCTTTGGTGGCGTTCTTTGGCTGCGCCGGCCGTGCGTCGATCGGCCCAGGTACCGGAAACCCCCGCGATAAATCCGCGTTGATTTCATCGGGAAGAGGTTGTTCAACCACGGTGGGATCGACGTTTAGCGCAGCGAGCGAACTTGCCCTGACCGTCGGGGGGGGTTGAGAGGGGGGCGAGGTGCGGCTTGCTGAAGACGCAAGGGCCGGCGCTTGATCGATTGGCGTTGGTGCAAGCAACCAAATCGATCCGATACCGGCAAGAATTACCGCCGCGGCCCGCAGAACCTCGATTGCCGTGCGACGCTGCTGCCGCTGATGCGGCGCGCCGGTGGCGCCGGGAGGGTGAGCATTCTGTTGCCTTTCCGGTAGCCAGGCCATGGCATCGGTCATTAACGGAAGTTCCAACGGTAGGGTCTCGGGTTCAGTAGGGACGGTCGGAGATTCATCTACCGCCCTAGATTGCGCAAGGCCTGGTAATACCTTGGCGGGACCGTAAGTCTCAAAGGCGCAACGCCACGCATCGATGCTCTGGGGGCGATCGCCGGCTTTGAACTCCAATGCCTGATCGATGGCCCGCAAAAATGTGGTCGAATATTTGCTGTTAGCATGTCCGACCGCCCGCAAAAAAGGATCCGGCGCACCATGCACAATGGCTTCGGCGCGTGCAATTGCCGATTGGGGTATGTCCCCTGTCGCAGCCCGATACAAGGTCGCTCCAAGACCGTAGATGTCGGTCCACGGCCCTTGGTTGTCGCCGGAACTGCTGTACTGTTCGATCGGCGCGTACCCTGGCGAGACTAGGTTCGTCACGGTTTGAGGATCGCTGACGATTAATTGCCGGGCCGATCCGAAATCGAGAATGACCGCCGTACCGTTGGCCCGGACGAAGAGGTTGCTCGGTTTAATGTCCCGATGCACGAAACCCTTCTGGTGCATGGCCTCCAAACCTTCAAGCAAGGGAAAAAGCAGCTTCCGCAACTCGCCCTCGCTTAAGGTGCCCCGGCGGGCTAATGCCGATTGCAGGCTTTCCCCGCGCTCATAGTGCATGATGAGGTAGGCGGTATTGTTCGCCTCGAAGATATCCACGACTCGGACGATATTCGGGTGCCGGAACCGATCTAAGTTTTCCGCTTCGGCTATAAATCGCGCCAAGCCCCGTGCATAGTCGTCAGCGAGCGCATCGGAGAGCGGCTGCAGGTACTGGTCGGCTTCACGCCGCGCGACCTGAGGCGGGAGATATTCTTTAACGGCGACGAGGCCATCGGTGTTGAGATCTTCGCAGAGATAGGTAATGCCGAAGGTGCCTTGGCCGAGTACTTCTTGTACCCGGTACCAGAGCAATTCGTAACCGGCCTGCAAGGCCTCGCGATACCCCTTTATTTTTACAGGCATAGGTTGAAGAACCTATTGTAACTGCGTGACGACACAAAGATGATAAGGCATTATACTACCGCAACCCTGCACGATATCTCAATTACGCTGTCCCGCGCAGGGAGGAAATGCACCACGACACGGTAGATCTGGTCCTCGGGTATGCGAGCGCCGCGCGCGTGAACGTTATGGATGCTAACCCTCTCTCGCTATGACTTAGTGCCGAGTCGGTGGGTTGCGGCATAAACAGCATGCCGAACCCGCCTTACATTTCTGGAGTCGACAATTTCAAATATCTTTGGGTAGTATAGGATGCATTATGAATGTTGAAGCAGAGGTGATGGCGCGCTACAGCGACGGCGCGCGAAGGCGGCAAGAATCGCTTTGTTGCCCGGTATCATACGACCGGGATCTCTTAGCCCTCTTGCCCGATGAGATCATCGAGCGGGATTACGGTTGCGGCGATCCATCGCGTTATGTGCGGACGGGCGACGCGGTGCTCGATCTCGGCAGCGGCGCCGGCAAGCTGTGCTATCTGATGGCCCATCGGGTCGGCCGGGAAGGGCGGATCATCGGCGTTGACATGAACGCCGAGATGCTCGCCGTGGCGCGTAAATACCGCGGCGAGATGGCCGCGAAGTTAGGCGGGGATCGGGTGCGGTTCGTCAAGGCCCGGATCCAGGACTTGGGCTTGGATCTCGAAGCCGTCGAGGAGTATCTCGCCACCCGTCCGCTGCGCTCATTGTCCGACCTACAGCATTTCGAGAGCTGGCAAAGAAAACAGCGGAGCGACGATCCGCTGATCGCCGATGCCTGCGTCGATCTCGTGGTCTCGAATTGCGTGCTCAACCTGGTGCGCGACCAAGATAAGCTGGATCTCGTCCGCGAAATCTTCCGGGTGCTCAAACCGGGAGGGCGGGTCGCGATTTCGGATATTGTCTGCGACGAATCCGTCCCGGCCGTACTCAAGCAGGATCCCATGCTCTGGAGCGGATGTGTCTCGGGCGCCTTCCAGGAAGAAGAGATGTTAGCGGCGTTTACCGGCGCGGGGTTTCTGGCCGTGCGCTATGATCAATGGGGGCAGGAGCCGTGGCGGGTCATTGAGGGGATCGAATTTCGATCCGTGACCTTAACCGCGGTCAAGGGCGAGGGCACGCCGTGCCTGGACGTGGGTCAAGCCGTGATCTATCGAGGCCCTTACGCTTCGGTCAGCGACGATGAAGGCCACCTTTATCCGCGCGGGGCGCGCATCGCCGTGTGTGAACGCACCTACCGCTTGCTGACCACCGGACCTTATCGTGAGGATTTTATCGGTATTAACCCGGGAATTGCGAGCGCCGCGGTCCCGTGGTGCGCTCCGGCGGGCACACGGCGGCCCGCGGCGGAGACCAAGGGCGCGGCCGTGACCATTGCCTCCGCCGCACCGGGTTGCTGCTGATAGAGCGTGGCCGCGATACGATGGAGACGTTGCAGAGAATAAAGCAGGGACTAAAGCGGTCAAGGCTTGAAATAGAAGATACTGATATGTCAAGACCAGACCTCGTTCGTGCGCGGTCTGAGGCGTGTCAGCCGGTCCGACGGAGACCAGCGGAAGACGGCGATAGGTCGTTCGGACGGCATGCCAGGGTCTGGTGGCGCTGACGACAATACGCGGGCAAAAGGGTCAAGTCCAAATGGCACTTACTTAAGAGAAAATCCAGCAAACCGTCATTCCGGCCGGAGCGAAGCGGCGAGCCGGAATCCAGTCATTCGTGTACCTTCTCGTGTACCTTCCTGGATTCCCGCCTCCGCGGGAATGACGGAAATTTTGGACTCCCGCCTTAAGTTAAGTGCTATTCGGGTCAAGTCCCTAAAAATAAGAAACTGATATTTCAAGACTAGACCCCTTCGGCGCGACATTATCAATCGACAACGCGCAACGGCTCCATCCTGCACAACCCCTGACCGGCCAGTGGGGTCGAGCCAAGCAGTGCGACACGGTTAATCTGCTGCGCCGCCTGCACGACCAAATGCCGACGATGTCCCGCGCTTCCTAGCCGATCTGCGCGTGTCCTTCGACAACCATCCAGCCGAGCACGATATGCGCATGCCGAAACTGAAACAGAAGGTCGCCAGCGCCTTTCACCCCAGAAGGCGCGGCCACTTTCTGTACTATCGCTCCTACCTTGCCACCCTACGCAAACAAAGCCGCGATCTCTTCGAGTCGCTCGTGCTCACTTTCAAGGCGAGCCTCCTGAGGCTATCCTCTCTGGCTGACGGCGCTGAATAGTTACAGTGGTCCAAAGTCAGGCGGAGGCACGCGGTGCTGCGTTGCTGCTTCGTAGGCTGAAGCTACCTTGATAAGGGGTGGTTCGTCGCCTGGACCGGCCCAGAACATGATGCTGATTGGGAGTGGCGTATCAAACAACGACTGTTCGGTGCCGCTGACAGTGATGTAATCCGTCTTGTCTGCACTTAATGCAAACTGAGGCTCGTAGACGATTTGGTTATACCCTGCGGGAACTACAATCTCAGGGATTCCCATAAGGGCGGTGAAACTCTGGGTTGCCCCGGCTGACCCTCGGTCGTTTTTCGTGGGCTCAGTAGCGAACCCAGTCTTCGGATGGGGGATCGTATTCTCCGGATTCACGAACACGTCGATGTCGTTTTCATGCATCACCTTGAGAACCACAAGCTTCATCATGTCACTCACCTTCGCGCGGTTGCCGCTGACCGAAGTCTCTATGTCAGTCACACTCGCCTGATTTTGGGACCCCGCTCTATCACGGTCCGTATAGTATTTCGCGTTGGCGTCCAAACTTACCATATCTGTTACCCTCTCATCACCTCTTTGGAGCAGATATTTGTCAATAGCTAACACTTTGCTGCCAGCACTACCGGCCCCGCTGACGATGCGGCGGAGATTCATATTGTCCGATAATGGTGCCTCGCCTTCAGATAATTTAACCGCATAATCTAGCGTCCTCACGTCATGGCCTGGTACGGCGAATTCTAGAGCGCCATCCCTCTCCATAAAGAAGTACTCGGGAATAAAGCGTGGCATCATCTCTGCGAAAGCATCTTGGAAGGTGTATGTCATATCGGGAATCCCCGGATCGTCACCATACCGTGGATCGAACGACTCAACGAGCTCCGCTCCGAGCTGATCGCGTAGAACTCTTTTTACTTCATCGTTAATTTGGTCGCTAATTGCTACATCGTTTAGGCTGTGTTTTACGAAGTAGTCGCGGACAACGCCGATGCGCATTCCCTCAAGAGGTTTCTTTTTACCTTTTAGGTCTTTATCATCAACAACAAAATTGGCGTATGGTTCATCCGATATCAAGGCTTTTGGTAGCGCAGTATAAATATCCCTTGGATCGAAGTAGCCCCTCTCTGGGTTCTTCACTGCATCGAGAACACGGGCTGCATCTCCGACCGTGCGACAAGTCAGGCCTACGCGGTCAGGGAAATTCTGCGAACCAGTGCCACCTCCATCCGGCATTATACCTTTGGTGGCCAGAAGGTTAACCGTGGCCGTCCTGGATGCGGGACCCTTGCAGGAACCCGCGGTCTGTTCGCAAAAGGAGCAGACAACCAAATTGGCAGCGACCGACACACCGGAGCCGGAGCTCGTCCCTCTGGGATCGCGCTCTGTATCATAAGGATTGCAAGGGTTGCCAGCCCAAGTGCTGCGGGACGAAAGTCCAAGGAAATTCTTCTCTGCTGTAGCAGTGATGAACTTCTCATCATGTGGATCCCCAATGCTGAAGTTCCATTCGGTGTTGACTGTCTTGGCGTAAATGATGGCCCCTTTTGCCCTAACCTCAGCCACATGGGTTGAGTCAAATGGCGGTGCATCCATGGCATAGTTGATGTCACCGCCCGCGGTTGACCGCATATCCTTTGTATGATAAACATCCTTAAAGGAGAATGGAATGCAGTACATCGGCAGCTCGTCTAGTGGAGGATTGCTGCCGTACTGCGCATCCAATTCAGCGGCTCTTTCCAGTGCATCTAGCTGCTGGCGGAATGCTTCGCAACCTGGGGGAGCTCCTCCTGGAAGAGGACCTGATGACGGATGCGCATCGTATGCGCCTTTGCATGTCACAGAACGCTCGCCACGGATGTTGAGGGTGCTAAGCGCGTTAAGCTGGCCCGCATCAGGGATAGCGGCAACCATGCCGTACTGCTGCTGTACGCTTGGATCAGATGCTGTTGCTTCCATTCTGCCAAATTCAAGCGGCAGTCCACTATACTGATTTAAATTCGGAAATATACTCGATGCTAGGACTGTGTCAGTCGGAAAATCCAGTGGTGAACCTGCGCGAACAGTGCCCGTAGTAGCAGGTATAGTTGCTCCGTCTGCAGTGACAAGCTTGGTGCAGACACCATTATAGGCCGCGGCCCTGTTGATGTAGGCTTGTACCAATCCTTGGCACGTGATCCGGTTTCCCTTTATCGCCTGGTGGATACCATCGATGGTCGTCTCTTCTACTTGGAATATCGGCTTTGCAGATGCGTTAGACGTTAAAATCACAAAAGGCAGCATTAGCACGACTGTGAGAATATGCCTGTTCCGCCTATACCTTAGCGAAGGATTTCCATTTTCCAGAATGTTAGACATGGTGTTCGCCTCCCGTAGTTAGCCTCGTTTATAGAGTAACTTCCCCCGTCAAAGATCGCTTTGCGGGCAGCCCGCGCCCGCGTCGCTCTCGATGACCTGACAAATTTAGCAGTTACTGAACCATAGCCGATAAAACCATAACCTTATGATTTATAAAGCTACATATTTTACCGATACGGTGGCGGGAGCTTGGTCTCGCACCAAGATAGTGCTAATCGTTGCGGTTCTGCCTTACTTTGGTGCTGATGCTGCGATACGGAGTTATAGCCCGCGTAGCCCGCGTAGCGCATCGGTCGAGGGATAAACAACCAGGGTGGGTTAAGCGGAAGTCATGACCAAATATCGCCGCGCCTATGCTTCGGGGGCAACGCGGTTTTTCACGGTCAATTTTGCCAAGCAGAAGGGTAACCCTGCTGGTAAGTCACATCGATGAGTTACGTCGGGCGTTTCGGTACGTCAGGGAAAAAGCATCCATTCCAGTTGGATGCGGTGGTTATCTTGCCGGATCATCTCCGTTGTATTTGGACGTTGCCTCTGGGTGACACGGATTGTTCCATGCGCTGGAATATGTTGAAAGGACACTTTTCTCGTGCTATCGAGAAAGGCGAACGAATCTCTGAGAGAAACGGACAGAACGGGGCTTGTGGCAACGTCGATTATGGGAGTACCTGCTGCGAGATCAGGACGATTGCCACTAACACGCCATATCCATTGGTATCCCGTAAAACATGGCAGGTTGCGGATTGGCCGCATTCGAGTTTTCACGACTATGCGGTCGTGGTGCACAAACGTCGAACAGTCCACCACAACCCTGGTTTGCCGGATATACAGTGAATAACTCGAACGATGCGCTACGCGGACTAACCTGCCAAGCAGATTATGTCGTAGCCAAGCAACCTCTCGGCGTCGGTAACTATTGGTTTACCTGACAGCCAGCTCGCGTGCGTGGGAGATGTCACGCTGGCCTATGGGACGCAACTGGTTTGGCAACACCGTTGCCACGGCTACAGTCTGGCCGGTAAGCGTAAAAAATTCGACTTCATAGGCCGCGCCGTGGTGAATGTGAACTACCGTGCCCACGTCACCGGCTTCCAACCGGTCGTCCGGCACGTCCTGAGTCAGTACAACGCAATCGTGTTCATTAATCATACTTGCTCCAGAGGATACGCGGTGATAAGACGCGGTGCAATCTCGCCAGCGTCCACCTGCCAGACGGTTCGCACGCGCGAACGTCGGCCGTCCGGGGTCGTCAACTCGCCCTCCACTTCGTAACGCGGGCCAAAGCCAGTTTCCCGTACCTCAGTGACTTCATTCTGCCGGCCGTGCTTGCGCAGTGCAGCGGCCAAATCCTCCCACTTCTCGCGGCGGAAACCGAACTGTCCAAAGAACCGTGCCTTGCTCGCGCCGAAGCGATGCTTCTGGTTGAGCAAGTAGTCGATCACCTTAGTCTCCTCGATAATGGCCAGATTCGCGTTCGGCAGCTTCATTTCACTCTGCTTGTAAAATGGGGTTTCCTCGACAGTGTGAGAAACCTCTTCAATTTCTACCGTGGAGGTACCAATGCATCAAAAGAGCCGACGTTTTCTCTTGCAGTGATTGTGTCCCGGTGCGGGAAGCAGCGAGTTCGCAGAAACGATTCTCTGCATCCCTAAGCCGATCACGCAATTGCTCTGAGCACGCAATACACTCTGAAGCGGATTTGGGTACTTCGACATTCCCGCGAACTTCCAACCTCGCTAGTTCTGCCACCAAGGCAGCCTGGTCAGCACTTGAGTAACTTATGAGATGATTTTCCTTACTACCTTTGAAGTTCACGCTTGTCGGATTGAACATGTCTGCCGCGCCCAACGCTTCTGGTTTGCCTTCGGGAATTTCCACCATTTCGGAATGGCTGCACGATGACTTGATCCATTCAATGATCGGAGGGCTTTTTTCAGTGTCAGCAAGCGAATTCCAAATGCTTTCGGCTAAGTCCTGCGGGCCCAGGCGACGGCCTTTTTTTCCAGAGCGATTCACCATCGCTTGAATCTCTTGCGTGCGCACGTAGCGGTAGTATTCGGTAGTTTCGCGATAGAGTTCGTCGAGCAATTTTTGGCGCTGCTTTTTGTCGCTCACGCCGATGAGGTCGATGACGCAATCGTCCAATTCGCGTCGGTCTTCATGACATAATTCACTTGGGAGTTCGGGAGGTCGACGCAGAATTTCTCGCATTGCCTCCTCAGAATGGCATTGAAGCATTGCCTCATCAACCAAATGTGTTACCTCCCGCTGGATCATGCGTTGCAAAGCTTTCGAAAGGCGCTCAGCCAATTGCGGGGATACGCCGCGAGGGTCGGGAATTTCCTAGACACGGCCTGTTGAAACTGATTACGGAAATAGTCATAGATGCCGGAGTGTGAATGTCGGCCACGGCGGGGCATTTTGAGCTCGTTGAGATGTTCCGGGTATCTCGCGCGGATCGCCTCATAAAAAATCGCGCGGTTACAGAAAACGTAACAAAGCGTACACGCCGCCCGCTCTAGAGTTTCTCGCCAGTTTTCCCGATCTGCAGGATCGAATGTCCAGTTCATCTCGTCCGACATCCAGAACTGGAGTTTTGTGGCAAAGGTGCTGTCTTGATCGGAAATCCTGATCAAGTAGTCAGTGGTGCCAAGCACCGGCCAATCAAGATGGCTTTCGAGCGAGCGAATGAAAACGTCATCAGGCGACATTCCCCACTCGACGACTTTGCCGGTAACAATCTCTGCGAGATATTCAAAGATCTGCGGCAAGAACGTTTCCCGGATGCGTTTTTGATTCTCAGAACGCTTACAGTCCCCAGGACTCGCGAGAGTGACGCCCAAATTCCAGTCCTTGACCCGGCGTTCGATCATCGGCACGTTCCACTTGCTGCGATCGAAAAGGACAAAGGTGTTGACGTTCCAAGTGAAGAAATACGGCGCCTGAATATTGTCTGCCTTGTTGAATGCGTCCTGCATGAGGACGGGATCGTAAGGGCTGCGGCCTTCAGCGGTTCCCGGTAGCTTTACTTCACCGGCGAGGACCGGCGTGTGACTGCCTTTCCGATAAATGCGCAGGTCGGAACGCTTGTTTGTCCCCCGGCCAAACTGCTCAATCTTGGCTTCTGTAAACGGCCAATCTTGGCGACTCGTGAACAATGCCTCTGCCCATGATTTCACATCGGCGCAGAATTCAATCTCATGCTGCCGGGCGTGATGTGGATTTGGCATCAGTCAGCCAATCTTCGGTGCGCGGGGGGTCCGCTGAGTACCGAGATTCGCTCCATTTTTAACGCCTTGGTTGCAAGTGGCAAATCATGTCCCCTTGGTAAACGCATCAGTTCCCGGCCGATAGCCGCGATGATTTTACCCGATTTGGCCTAGTCGCCGAGCATGTTGGTGCGTTCGCAATCGCGTTACGCCGAAGCCCATTATTCGCGATTGATGGGCTGCACGTTGTGTAGCCCATCCTACGGACTTAAGAGAAAATCCGGCAAAACCGTCATTCCGGCCGGAGCGAAGCGGCGAGCCGGAATCCAGTCATTCGTGTACCTTCCTGGATTCCCGCCTCCGCGGGAATGACGGAAATTTTGGACTCCCGCCTTAAGTGAGTGCCATTCGGGTCAAGTCCCTAAAAATAAGAAACTGATATTTCAAGACCAGACCCGACACTATCATCGACAACGCGCAGCATAGGCGCGGCGATATTCGGTCATGATTTCCGCTTAACCCACCCTGGTTGTTTATCGCTGGAATATGCTGAAAGGACACTTTTCTAGTGCTATCGAGAAAGGCGAACGAATCTCTCAAAGCCGAGAGAAACGGAGAGAACGGGGCTTGTGGCAACGTCGATTATGGAAGCACCTGCTGCGAGATCAGGACGATTTCAAGAAACACGTCGATTACATCCCATTGCTATCCGGTAAAACATGGCTGGGTCAAGCAGTTGCGGATTGGCCGCATTCGAGTTTTCACGACAATGCGGCCCGTGGTATGTATGTATCCGGCAAACCGGGGTTGTGATGGACTGTTCGACGTTTGTGCGGGCGAATAACTCGAACGATGCGCTTCGTTCCTCAGCGCATCCTACGCGATCTGGCGATTTCTCCACGACGGGTTGCGCCGGGGGAAATTGTGCTCGCTCAAGGTGCGGGACATCCAACAGCGACGGGGTGTGCCGAACCTTCGGGTGCACGGCAGGGCATTGCAGTACGACGAGTTGATATTGCTAAACAAGCCATGGGCGGATAAACTCTTACTTAAAAATAACGCGGCGGCGCACAAAATGATTTTTATCCGGTAACGGCGGCCGTATTCGTTTTTGACTTCCGGGAGTGCCCAATACATTTTGATCTTGATGCCGGCCGGATCTTGTAGAGTGAAGAATATGCCATCGACTTCAATAGCCTGCGGATCTCTTCTCATTTTGATCGGGATTATTGGCTACGCAAACGGTTTAATGACCGGGCGTGCAAGTCTTACAGCTTTGATCCCTGCTGTGTTCGGTGCCGCTTTGTTACTGTTGGGCGTGTTTGCCAGGATGAAAGAAAATCTGGCAAAACATCTGATGCATGCGGCCGTCGTTGTAGCTCTGCTCGGATTTATCGCAACGGCCGGACGCCTGATCCCGCGTCTTGGTGAACTAACCTTTTCGGGCCCCGAGATCGCGCAAATCTCGATGGCGGTGGTTTGTTTGCTTTTCATAGTGCTTGCCGTCAAATCGTTCACCGGCTCACGTCGAAAAGCCTGATCGGTCTAACTCTGTTCCGCCTTCGCGGCGGAGCATTTCAGCCCGCGTAGCGGATTAGCGATAGCGTAATCCGCCGTATGAAAGACGGTCGCAGGGGCTACTGCGCAATCGGTATTCCACGGCAGAACGTGCACGCCGAGCTCGAATCCGAAGTCAGCGTCAGATCCTACCGAAAGATCCGCGATCTTCAGGACACCTTGGAAGCCATCGCAAACCGCATCGAGCGTCTGGAAAAACGCGAAAAGTAATTGCGTGCGCGGAGGCGGTAAATTCAGGCTGGCTAAGCCACTGATTTCCACCTAAGATGTCGGAGCGATGGTCATGACAATCGGCGCGAATCTTAAGCTCCGCTTGCGGCGGCGCGTCTTCGCCATCACCTTGGGGCTGCTCATCGCTCAGCTCGGGATGCTGGCGCACGCGCTCGAACATACCATCGAACCGGCGCAAGCCCGGCCCCATGCAGCTTGTCTTCTATGCCATGCCGCCGATCATCTCGGGGATGGTCTATCGTCCGGCTACGCGCTAGCAACATTACCTCAAAGCCCTGCCCTGGCGGCCGAGGAACCTCGCATCGCCGCCGATGTTGATACTGTCTTTCCCTTCCTGGCGCGCGCACCGCCCGCCCCTCTCCAAGTCTAGTTTTCTAAGTCTGTTCTCGATCGACGCGCTTTGTGCCAGGCCTCGGGCGCCGGCATGCGCGTTCGGCATAAACTTCTTGGAGAGAAATCATGCGACGGAAACTTCTGATTCTCGGCTTGGCGCTAGTCTCGTGCGCTGCACCTGCGGCGGGCGCGGAAGAAGAGCCACAGAAATTGGACGAAGAGACGCTGGTCCTGGAGCCTATCACGGTCACCGCCACCCCCTTGGAGGCCGAAGCGGGTCACATCGCCCAGCCGGTCGAGGTCCTCACGGGCGAGGACCTCAGGCGCAAGCAAGCCCTCACCATAGGCGAGACGCTCGCGCGCGAGCCTGGGATCAGCGCCAGCGACTTCGGTCAGGGCGCCAGCCGGCCGGTGATCCGAGGGCTCGGCGGATCGCGTGTGCGCATCCTCGAAGGCGGTATCGGGTCCATGGATGTCTCGAACCTGAGCCCGGACCATGCGGTCGGCATCGATCCCCTGCACGCGCGCCAGATCGAGATCCTGAAGGGACCCTCCACCCTGCTCTACGGCAGCGGGGCCATCGGCGGCATTGTCAACATCGTGACCGACCGCATCCCGACGGAGGTGCCGGATGAGCCCCGCCTCGAGGCGGAGTTTCGCTACGATTCCGCCACCAACGGGCGCACCGGGGGCGGCACCGTGGAGGCGGGCTACGGAAACCTGGCGCTGCACTTCGACGGCTTGAAGCGCCGCACCTCCGACTATGACATCCCCGGCTTCGGCTCTATAAACCCCGGGCCCGGCGAGCCGGAAGGCGAGCTCTTCAATAGCGACGTCGATACCGAGAACGAGGCCGGCGGCGCCTCCTATATTGGCGATTGGGGCCACCTCGGCTTCGCCATCAGCCACTACGCCAGCAACTACGGGGTCCCGGGGAGCGGCGACGAGGCGGGCGTTCGGATCGATCTCGATCAGCTCCGTTACGACATCGAAGGCGAGGTCGAGAACCCGGCTCCCGGTTTCAGCCGTCTGAAGATGAAGCTCGGTCACAACGACTACGAGCATCAGGAGATCGAGCCGAGCGGCGAGGTCGGCACGGATTTCCAGAACGACGAATACGAGGGGCGTGTCGAGTTCCTGCACCAACCACTTTGGGGCTTCAACGGCGCGCTCGGGGTCCAGGTGCGCCACCAAGACTTCGAAGCCAGTGGTGAAGAGGCCCTGACGCCCCCGGTCGTCGGCCGATCGGTCGGGGTATTCTGGTTCGAGGAGCGCGACTGGGACCTCTGGCACTTCGAGGCCGGCGCCCGTTACGAGAACGCCCGTTACGACGCCGACGCAGGCAGCCCGGATGTCGAGCACGACATCTACAGCATCTCGGGCGGTGCGTTGCGAAGCTTCGGGGAAGATTACTCGGCCGGGATCTCCGTGACCTGCGCCCAGCGCGCCCCGAGCCTGGAGGAGCTCTACAACGACGGGCCCCATCACGCGACCGCCACCTTCGAGCGCGGCGCTCCGGCACTCGATCCGGAGACCGCCAACAATCTCGACCTCACGCTGCGCAAGTCGGAAGGCCGCTGGACCTGGCGCGTTTCGGCCTTCGCCAATCTCATCGAGGACTTCATCTTCGCCGATTCCGTGGACGCCGACGGCGACGGGGTTGCCGACCGCGTGGATGAAGAGGGCAACGTCGTCCCGGATGGGGATCTCTTGAGGCTCGACTTCGTGCAGGACGACGCGATCTTCTACGGCGCGGAAGCCGAGACCGTCTTCGGGATCTTCGAGGGCACGAGCTACGGCGACCTCGATGCCCGGCTCTTCGCGGACTATGTACGCGGCAAGCTGACCGGCGGCGACGACCTCCCGCGCATCACCCCGCCGCGTTTCGGCGGCGGCCTCGATTACCGGTTCGGGGTCTGGAGCGGTGATTTCGAGGTCATGCGGATCGCGAAACAGACCGAAAACGCGCCGCTCGAAACCGAGACCGACGGCTATACCCAGGTCGATCTCGGTGTCGGTTACACCTTCGGCACCAAGCCGGGCGACCTCACGTTGGCCTTGCGAGGCACCAACCTCCTCGACGAGGAAGAAAGGCGCCATACCTCCTTCCTGAAAGACATCGCCCCCCTGCCTGGGCGCAGTGTCATGCTCACCCTGCGGGCGAGCTTCTGAAGGGCAGCCGCCGCCTCGAATAGCTTCCCGTGATGGCCAAGATCCTCACACATCTCGGCTTGTCCGCGCGGGCACCGCCCCGATTACCCACCCGGCCAAATGAGTGGCGATTTTGTGCCTGTTCCTCACTCTGGCGTGGCTTTATCGGGCCGCCGTCCCTAGCCTTAGCGCCTAGAAAGCGTTTAGGATCGCTCAGCGCTTGTGAATAAATCTACTGCGCTCGGGATCTCGCGTTCCGGGCGGTGCTCGGAATCCTCATGTATTTCAACATACACTCCGGTTCCTGCGCTCCGGCGAAACGCGACCTCCCTTCGCTCGCGACGATTTTTTCACAAGCTCTCAGGTGGGTCCGCTAGTTCGCCGAGGCGGTCTCTCGAAGCATGGCGGGGCTTGATTGTCATTTTTGGCGAGGGTTCTATCATGTCCACGGTGTTCCATAAGATCGTTGCCGGTGAGATCCCGTGCCACCGCGTGTATGAAGACGCGCAGGTGCTCGCTTTCTTGGACGTCTCTCCTTTGTCGCGCGGGCACACCTTGGTGATCCCAAAGCAGGCGGCGGCGACCTTAGACGAGTTACCGGAAGAATACGGTGCGGCCATCGGCCGCGCCTTGCCACGCATCTGCCGGGCAATCATGCGCGCGACCGGAGCGACGGCCTACAATGTACTCCAGAACAACGGGCCGCTCGCGCATCAGGCGGTCTTCTATGTGCATTTCCATATCATCCCGAAGTATCAAGACGGACCGGGGCTCGGTATCGGATGGAAACCGCAGACGCTGCCCCAGGACGAAGCCAAGGCGCTAGCAAGCTTGATCGCGCGCAAGCTCGCGTAGGTTCTCTGAACAGGTCTGCGTTTCGTCCCTAAACGTCGCTTGATGTTGGGTGGCGATTAGTCGTCACCCCGCCGCGGCGTGCGGCGTTCCAGAAAGGCGTACATCCAAAATCCGATTGCGTGCGTACTTAGCTCAGATGCGAGTGTTTTCGCTCGTGTCGGTGCAGTTTCCAGGTATTAACGCAAAAGGAGGAACCCTTATGCTTCGCAACACATTGAAACCGATGATCCAGGCCACGGCGCTGGGGCTGGTTGTGGCCGTAGCGGGTATCTCAATGACCCAGGCCGCCAGTCACCGCGAGGCGCCCTTGATCGCTCTCGACCCGGCAGCGGACATCACCGATGTCTACGCATTCCGGAGTTGGGAAGATCCCGGCAAGGTGGTTTTTATTCTGAACGTCATCCCCGGTCAGGAGCCGAGCGCCGGACCGAATTATTATTTCTTTGATCAAAATGTCGCCTACGACATCAATGTCGATGTCAATCAAGACGGCAACGCCGATGATGTGGTCTACCGGTTGCGCTTTAAGACCGCGATCCGGCCGCCGTTTAACGATCTGCCCGTGGCTTACGCCGGTGTCGATGGGGTCCCCGGGCTGCCGCCCGGAATCCGTGATCTGACCGGTCCGGATGCGGCCGGCCTCGGGTTGCGACAGCGTTACACCGTTACCGAGATCCGCAAGGGAAAACGGCGCGACTTGGGGAGCGGCCCGATGTTTGCCGTGCCGTCAAACATCGGCCCACGGACCATGCCCGAATATGAGGATCTGGCGGCAAAGGGGATCTATCCTCTCCAGAACGGCGGCCGGGTCTTCACCGGACAGCGCGACGAGACGTTTTATATCGATCTCGGCGCCACGTTCGACACGCTGAATTTTCGTGCCGCCGCCCCGATCCTGACCGATCCGGATGATGGCAACGACGGGGCCGATCCCTTCGGCAACGATATGTTCTCCGGTTTCAACATCAACACCATCGCACTGGAGGTGCCAGTCTCGGACCTGGTCCCGGAAGGGTCCAATGGCTTTATCGGGATGTATGCCTCGACCAGCCGCCGACGCACTGAGATCCATCGACCCGATGGCAAGGTGAAAGCCGAAGGGGACTTCGTGCAGGTCGCCCGCATGGCCAACCCCTTGGTCAATGAATTGATCATCGGCACCGGCATGAAGGATCGCTGGAACGCACAGGATCCGAAGCGAGAAAAACAGTTCCTGGATTTCTTTCTCAATCCGAGGTTGGTTGCGGTCATCAACCTGGCTTTCGGTACTGATTTTCCGACCACCGATCGCACGGATCTGGTGACCGCGCTCCTCAAGTATCCCGGGCAGGATCCCAGTATCTGTAACCGCGCTAACCGTTGTTCGGAACTACTGCGGCTCAATACCGCGGCAGCTCCGAGCCTGCCCGCGGACCAGAAGCGCCTGGGGGGCTTGGCCGGCGATGCGGCGGGTTTCCCGAATGGCCGCCGTCCCAATGACGATGTGACCGATATCGTTCTGCGGGTGGCCGCGGGTGCATTGCTGGGTCCGGTCCCGAATCTTGGGGACGGGGTAAACTTCAATATCGCGGCGCCCGGATCGAATGTCACCGCGAACGGCATCTATAAGACGTTTCCGTACTTGCCGACACCCCATAGCGGCCGCGATCGGCGCCACATCGACTGTGGTGAAGCCGGCGCCAACCCCTGTTAGGTGACGCGAGCAGAGATCGGCAAGGCCTGCTCATGAAACACTTACCCGTCGGTCTCGTCATCGTGCTGCTCTGTGATCTCGCGCAGGCGGTGCCCTATATCCCGATGACTGACGGGGAAGTGCTCGAACGGTTGCCGATCTCTGTCCACCGCGTTGCACGCGAGTTGCGGGATCTGCGCCTGAGGTTGCAACGCGCGCCCAAGCAAGTCGGGTACGCCACGGAGCTTGCCAGGCGTTACCTCGAGATCGGACGCGCGGAAGCGGATCCGCGCTATGCCGGCTACGCCGAAGCGGTGCTGCAGCCGTGGTGGGACGTGGCAGAGGCGCCGGCCGAGGTGAGGGTGCTGCGGGCCGCGGTGCGCCAGCATCGGCACGAGTTCAGCGCGGCCTTGAAGGATCTCGATCGCGTACTGGCCAAAAACCCGCACAACGGCCAGGCCTGGCTGATGCGCTCCACGATCCTGACGGTGATTGGACGTTATCCCGAAGCGCGGAAGAGTTGTCTCGCCCTGCTGCGCCTTGCCGATGCGCTCGTCGTGACGGCCTGTCTCGGCGCGGTGGAAAGCCTAACGGGGCGCGCGCGCGAGAGCTACGCGGCGCTCGAGGGGGCGATCCAATCCGCGCCCGCGGCCGATCCGGCGACGCGGCTCTGGGCGCTGACCTTACTCGGCGAGATCGCCGCGCGGCTCGGTAGCGTAGCCCAGGCGGAGCGGCATTTCCTCGAAGCGATGGATCTCGGGCGCCGCGATGTGTACTTGCTCTCGGCCTACGCCGATTTTTTGCTGGATCAAGGCCGCTACGCGGAGGTCGCTCGGCTCTTGCGCGCTGAGACGCGCGTCGATGGCTTGCTCTTGCGCATAGCGCTCGCGGAACACGCACTGGGCTTGGAGACCGCCGAGAGGGTCACGAATCTCAGGGCGCGCTTTGAAGCCGGCCGGGTACGCGGTCCGTTCCTGCACCCCGGAGAGGAGGCGAGGTTTACCTTGGTGCTGTTACAGGAACCGCGGCGGTCCGTGCAACTGGCGCGCGCGAATTGGTCGCTTCAGCGTGAGCCCCGCGACGCGCGCATCTTGCTCGAAGCGGCGCGCGCCGCGAACGATGGCCGGGCCGCAGGCCCCGTTTTGAAGATGCTGGCGCGGGCGGGAACGGAGGATGTGGTCTTGCGCCGCCTGGTAGCAAGGTTTAGCGCGGTGGAGTGAGAGCTTGGGAATAAATCTACTGCGCAGCCCGCCCGCATCGTTGCGCGGTGCTCGGAATCCTCATGTATTTCCATTATACCCTGCGG
>JALZJW010000014.1:18009-42339 GCA_030859565.1 Pseudomonadota bacterium | reverse complement strand
TCTTGGGCAACCAAGATCCGGGCATGATCTCGCTACCGTCCGTTACCACCATTGCGCGGATCACGAGATTCTCAAGCTCGCGTATGTTGCCCGGGAAATCATAGGCGCATAAGGCTACCAGGGTCTCACCGTTGAGCGCGACGATGCTATCGTTAATGCCTTGGCGGTGTTTCGCCAGAAAATGCTCGGCGAGCACCGGTATGTCGCGCCGGCGTTCCCGCAACGCGGGCATCGTGATAGGGAACGTATTCAGACGGTAGTAGAGATCCGCTCTAAAATTACCCCGCTCCACCTCGCGCTGGAGATCTTTGTTGGTTGCGGAGATTAACCTTACATCGACACGCCGGTATTGATTGTCTCCCACGCGCCGAAAGCTTCCGTCCTGTAACACCTGCAGTAGCTTCACCTGCAACGCCGGGCTCAACTCGCTCACTTCGTCCAGGAACAGCGCGCCGCCGTCCGCGGCTTCAGCCAATCCTTTCTTGTCCTGGACCGCGCCCGAAAATGCGCCGCGCTTGTGGCCGAAGAGCTCGCTCTCGCACAAAGTTTCGTGCAGGCTGCCGCAGTTTTGGGCAATAAACGGCCGTCCGCGGCGAGGACTCGCATTGTGAATCGCCGCTGCCAGCAGGGTTTTTCCGCTTCCCGTCTCGCCCCCGATCAAGACCGGAACGGAACACCTTGCCACCCGTCTTGCGGCGTCGATGACAACTCGAACGGCGTCGCTCCGTCCCACAATGGGATCGAAAGGATCGGCCGTGTCCGCCGCCGTGACAGCGCTAAGATCGCCTTGCACACACTCGCCTAAGATCGCTTCAAAGTCGATATCCATGTCGAAGTGCTCCCGGGTAGAAAGGTTCGTCTCCAAAATCATTTACGAGGCAGCCGTTGTTTTGGATTGGTGAAACTGCGGGATAATATAAGTGCGATCTTTGCGTGATTCGGTGAACTATGTCCTATCTGGTGTGTGAAAAAATTACGCTGCGGCGATACGGGATGGCGAACACTCGCTCAGGGGAGGAGGAAGCGGTTAATTGACTCTGGTGTAAATCAGGGTTTCGGGCGCCTGGAAGACGTCGTCGTAATCCCCATCGAGATTGATGTCTTCCATGAGCGTCAGTTTATCCCCCTCGAGCTTGTACTTAATGGCGTAGTCACTCTTCGACGACTTCATCTCGACCGTGCTCCAGGTATTGTCGGCCTGATTGTACTCCGCCTCCCCGAACGATTCGGCGGTCCATTCCATATATTCGGGCGTGGCTGATACCGAACCGGTCTCGCGCGCGGTTTCAGTCCAATCATACACGACCTGACTATTGGTTCCGACGAGGCGATTGGACCACGAGTAGGTGTAGGTATTCTCTGAAAACGTCACCTTACCCTTGAATTTATGGGTTCCCAACGAGTCGGTTAGATCGGGCAACTCGGCTTCCCAGGTCCCGCCGATTTTGAAGTCATCGGGGCTTGCGGTCGCCGCGGAATCACCGTCGCCGCCGCAGGCGGCCAGTCCAAGCACGGAACCCAATAAAGCTAATGCCTGTAAATATATTTTCATTCAATCCTCCTGTTATCGCTTTTGAAAGCTGATTCCAAAGTAACACAGTTCCCGCATCGTCCGCACCTTAAAAGGTAAGCGTCGTCCACCCCGGATCGGGGGAAAAGCGCGACCCGAACCTCGTGGTTAACGCCTCTAGCCGCTCCTCTACCGCCTCCTTCCCGGTGTCCTTTACATAGTGCAATGGCCCGCCGCGAAACGGGGCGAACCCGGTACCGAAGATCATGCCCGCATCCAAGAGATCGGCATCCTCCACCACCCCTTCCCGTAAGCAAGCCACCGATTCATTAATCAGCCGCAACATGAGCCGGTCGCGGATCTCCTCGAGGTCATACGAGTCCTTGCCGCGAGCGCGCCGACGGACGGGCTTGCCCTTGCGATACGCATAGATCCCTTTGCCGCTCTTGCGCCCGAGGTGACCTTGGGACACGAGGTTTCTAAGCTGCCCGGGCACCTCGGATTTGAAATGCCCGGCCAGAATCTGGCCCACCGACAGACAAATATCGATGCCGACGGTGTCCGCCAGCTCCAAGGGACCCATCGGCATCCCGAACTCGGTTGCGGCGTCATCGACGACCTCGGGCGGTATGCCTTCCGACCACAGGACGATGGCTTCCATGAGGTAGGGCATTAACACCCGATTGACGAGAAATCCGGGGGAGCTTTTCACCGGGAGCGGCAAGCGATCGAGCGCACGCACCAGCGCAGCGGTCTTGGCCAAGCACTCCGGGTCCGTCGCCGGGGCGTCGATCACCTCGATCAACTGCATCTTGGCGACCGGATTGAAGAAGTGCAATCCGACCAGCCGCTCGGGGCGCTTGAGGATCGCGGCCAGGGTTTCGAGCGGGATACTGGAGGTATTCGTCGCCAAGATCGCGTCCGCTTTGAGGCGCGGTTCAATCGTCTCGTAAAGCGCTTGCTTGATCTTGACATCCTCGACGATCGCCTCGATGACGACATCCGCATGCGGCAATCCCAAGCCATCGTGGTCTGGGACCAATCGGTCGCAGGCGTCTCGCCGCAGACGCCGGTCCCGGATGCGTTTTGAGAACAGATCATGAGCACGCCGCAACGCCGGCGCGATATATTGCGCACCGCGATCCTGCAGGGTGACATGCAAGCCGCGCAGAGCGCACCAGGCCGCGATGTCCCCGCCCATGACACCCGCACCGATGATATGGATCTTCGGCGGCGCTTGCCATTGTGTGCGCCCGAGGCCCTTCAGCCGCTCTTGCAAGAAGAATACGCGCACCAGATTACGGGCGCTCGGGCCGGTGGCAAGCCGGGCGACCGACCGGGCTTCCTCCAAGAGCATGTGCGCCGGGTCGCCTGCGTGTCGCTCCCACAAGTCTATGAGCGCATAGGGCGCCGGATAATGGTTTGCGCGCACGCGTTTTTTTACCTGCGCACGTAGATAACGCGCGAGCCAAGGACGTACCAGCTTGGTGTTCGCGAGCTTCAGGAAATACTTCGGTTTCTTGATAGGCGGCGGGGTAAGCGCGTGGGCGATAATCGCGGATTCAAAATGGCGTTCGGGAACCGCCGCATCGACGATACCGAGCTTTTTGGCGGTCCGTGCGTCCACGGTCCTCCCGCTCAGCATCAGATCCATCGCAGCCGGGGCGCCGATGAGCCTCGTCAGCCGCACAGTGCCGCCGAAACCTGGATGAATACCTAGAAGAACCTCGGGTAAACCCAAGCGCGTTGCCAGTTCATCCAAGGCGACGCGGTAACGGCACGCCAACGCCAGCTCGAGGCCCCCGCCGACGCAAAATCCGCGGATGGCCGCCACTGTCGGGCACGCCAAGCCTTCCAAGCGATCGAAGATCGTTTGTCCCCGCCGGATGAGCACGAGCGCGTCCTCGCTATCGCGCAGGGACGCAATCTCCTTGACGTCAGCCCCGGCGATAAAACCGCTCGGCTTGGCGGAGCGGATGATCAATCCGCGCGGTAAGCTTTCGCTGATAGCACCGATGATGACATCGAGCTCGCCCAGCACCTCGGAGGACAGCACATTAGGCCCCGGGCCTTGTTTGTCCAGATGCAAGTTCGCGATATTGGATGCGTCAATCTCAAGGCGCCAATGTTTTAAGCCTGGTTCCAATCCCATTACCCCCCTTAATAGGCTGACTCTAGTGGAGTGTCGCAGAAACACGCCGCAGAACCCGTCATTCCGGCCCAAGTCCGCGCAGCGGACTTGGGCCGGAATCCACGCGGAGCATAGGCCGGCGCTGGATTCCCGCTTCCGCAGGAATGACGAATCTGGTTTTTGACGCCGACTGTGTTTATTGGCTTATTCGAGTTACAGAACACTAGCCGGTGCGATATCCGAAATATCATTCATTGCCGCTCGATCAACATCGCGCCTCCTTGACCGCCGCCGATGCAAAGGGCGGCCACGCCACGGACGGCTTGGTTGCGCTCGAGGACGCGCAGCAGATGCAAAACGATGCGGGCGCCGCTCGTCCCGACAGGATGACCCATGCTGACGCCTCCGCCGTCCACGTTCAGGCGATCGCGCGCGATTACCCCCATCGGTTGATCCAGGCCCAACTGCTCGCGGCAATACGTTTCATCGTTCCAGGCCGCGAGGCAGGCGAGGATCTGGGCCGCGAAGGCCTCGTTGATTTCCCAGAATTCAACATCGGCGAGGCTCAAGCCGTGGCGCTTCAATAACGGTGTCGCGGCGTGGACGGGGCCCAGCCCCATCTGGGCGGGGTCCAGCCCGGCCCATTCACTGTCGATGATCCGCCCAAGCACGGGAAGCTTGTGACGTTCGACAGCGCTCTCGCTCGCCAGGATCACGCAGGCCGCCCCATCGGTCACCTGGGCGCTGTTGCCGGCGGTCACCTTGCCGAAGTCTCTATCAAAGGCGGGTTTTAAGCGCGCGAGCTGCTCCAAGGTCGTATCCGGCCGCACGCCTTCGTCGTGATCGTAGTAATTGCCCTGCCAATCGTAGATGGTTTCGATCTCTTTCAGCTTCCCCTCGCGCTGCGCTTGGGCGAGGCGTTGATGGCTTTCGAGCGCATAGGCGTCGATGGTCTCACGGCTGATCCCAAAGCGGTGCGCTACGATCTCGGCGGTCTGTCCCATCGACAAGCCGACCACGGGATCGGTCAAGCCTCGCAGCAGGCCAATGATGGGCTGCAAGTAACCCAAGCGTAGCTGCGTCAGCGCCTTGAACCGCTGTCCCACGTTGCGCGCCTGGCTCCATTGCCCGAGCCAGGCCACCATCGCATTGCCAAACAGCACCGGAGCATGGCTCATGGCTTCGGTGCCGCCCGCGAGCACCAGGTCGGCTTGTCCCGAGGCGATGTCGCGCGCGGCGCTGTCGATGGCTTGCATCCCCGATCCGCAATTGCGCTGCACCGTCCACGCCGGGGTCGCATCCCCGCAGCCGAGACGCAGAGCGATGACCCGGGCGATATTGGCCTCATCGGGACCCGGCATGATGCAACCGAAGATGACCTCGTCGAAGTCCGCCGGCGCGAAGGGCTGCCGCGCGAGCAGCGGCCGGGCGGCGTGGATCGCAAGCTCGGTGGCGGTGAACGGTCCCGGCTTAGCGCGTGCTTTGAGAAAAGGTGTGCGGCTGCCGTCGATGATGAACACCGGCCGCCCCGGTATGCGTGTATTGGTAATGGTCATAGCGACTCCTCAACCACCTTCCGCGGTCGTTGGGTCGATCACCGACGCCACCTCCGAGACCCGGTTTGCGGGGAAGCCACCTTGGCGGGCATGTTCCCGCACCATCTCCTCGTTGGGCGCGATATAGACACAATAGACCTTGTCGCCGGTCACGTAGCTCTGAACCCATTGAATTTGAGGTCCAAGCCCGTTTAAGACACCGCAGGATTTCTGCGAGATCGCCCGCAAATCCTGCGCTGAAAGTTTTCCCGCACCGGGGATCTCGCGTTCGATGACGTATTTAGGCATGGTGAGTCTCCTTTATTTTAAGCTTTCGAGAGTATTTTAACCCTCAATGGCCGGCCCTACCTACCCGCGTCAGGTTCGCCGCGTCCGCAGCCCCGGATTCAACGCCTCCCGCAGTCCCTCTCCCACCAGGTTAAAGGATAAAACCACGATGAGGATAGCGAACCCGGGGGTGAAAAAAAGCCACGGCGCATCGAAAATGAAATCCTTGCCGTCAGCCAGGATATTCCCCCAGGTGGCGTAGGGCGGCTGTACCCCGAAGCCGAGAAAGCTCAGCGCCGACTCGGTCAAGATCGCCGAGGCCACGTCGATGGTGGCCGATACCAGCACCGGCGCCATCGCGTTCGGGAGCATGTGCCGGAACATGATGCGGATCTCGGGTACGCCCAGCGCTTGGGCCGCCACCACGAAGTCACGCTCGCGCAGGGACAGAAACTCGGCCCGTACGAAGCGGGCCGTGCCGGTCCAGCTCGTCAGCCCGATGACGATCATGATGTTGTATATGCTCGGCGGCAAGAGCGCGACCACGGTAAGAATAAGGAAAAAGGTCGGGAAGCACATCATGGTATCGGTAAACCGCATTATCAAGGTATCAACCGTAACGATGCCGAGCCGCAGATTTCCGTAAAACCCGGCAAGCGCGCCGAGCGCGGTGCCGATGAGCACCGAAATCCCCACGGCGACGAACCCGATTGAGAGCGACACAAAGGAGCCTTGCAACATCCGCGCGAATACATCGCGGCCGAGCTCGTCGGTGCCGAGAAAATAATGGCCGAATACGGGTATATCCCGTGCGGGGATCATGCCTAATGAAGCCTCGGAGAATGGGGGTTTAAATTTATCCGGCAAGCGAATCGTTTCCGTGTCGAATACGATCCACCACTCGGTTAACACCTTTCCGGCGATCGCCAACCCGAGGAGAATAACGAGGACGACGGCGCCGGCCGCGGCCAGCCGGTTTTGCCAAAACGTAGGCCAAAATGCCGGGGCTTCACCGGCCAGATCCGGTGCCGGCGCTTCGCTGGCAATGCTTTGCAGTTGCGCGGCGCTCACGGTTACTCGATCTGAATGCGCGGATCGGCGAACAGGTACAAGATGTCCGCGACGAAGGTGCCGATGAGCGTCAGCACCGCGGCGATGAAGTTCAGCGTCAAGATCACCGGGAAATCGCGCGCCAAAATGGCTTCATAACCCAGGCGGCCGATGCCTGGCCAAGCGAAAATCTGCTCGAAAATCACCGAGCCGCCGATCAGGCCCGGTACCAGAAAACCAAACATGGTGACGAAGGGCAACAGCGCATTGCGCAACGCATGGCGGTAGATCACGACGTCCTCTGGCAGCCCCTTGGCGCGCGCGGTGCGCACATAATCTTGGCCGATGACCTCCAGCATTTGCGAGCGCACATAACGCGAAAGTATCGCAATGCCCATCACGGCCGACATCAGCGCCGGGATGGCCAGATGCCAGAGGCGATCCATCCATTGGAACACGGGTACGGCCTCGTCCATCCCGAAGGTGGTCATCCCGATCACCGGTACGTCGAGCGTATCGACGACGCCGAGAATCACCAGATAGGAGAGAAAAAATCCGGGTATGGAAATCAGCGTATAGGACAGAAAGGTCGTCGAGCGATCGAAAGGAGAGTCCCTGTGGACCGCGGCGTGGATGCCGGTCGGAAACGACAAGCCCCAGACAATCAATGTGGTGAGCAGAAACAAGGGCAAGGAGTTCAAGAGACGCTGACCTATCTTCGGCAACACCGGCTGGCTGTCCTTAAAGGACTTCAAATCACCGGAAGCGAGATCCCGCAGCCAGTAGATATACTGCAGGTAGAGCGGATCGTCGAGATGAAACGCGGCCCGGATGCGCGCGATGTCCTCGGGTTTCATGCGCGGGTTCGAGGGGTCCACTTCGCTCGGCTCGCCCGGCGCGAGATGCACCACGGAATGCGCGAGGATCGAGACGAAGACGAGCAGAATGAGACGCTGCCAGACGTTGCGTAGGATATAGGCCCACATGTCTTATCGTTCTTGAAAACTAAAACTCGGGAGTAAACGCCAATTTACGCCACTTGTTGAAATAATAGGAAATCGTGCCGCCCTTGGTCGGATAGATCTTTACATACCGTTCCTGGTCTTTTGCGTCGCGCTCGACGATGACGATCTTCTTGTCCAGCACCCGGGTGGCGCGCGGTGTATAGAGGAACGTGTAAGGTTGATCGTGGTAGATGATTTGGTGCAGCCGGTGGGCAAGCGCGCGCTGGCGCTCGGGATCGTATTCCTGGCGGATGCGGAGGATCAGCCGATCGGCCTCGGGATTGTTATAGGCCACGAAGTTAAGCTGTTTCGGTCCGGACTGGCTGGAATGAAAGATCTGGTATAGATCCGGGTCGAGCGGCGGAGTGGTCCACCCCAGGACCACCGCGTCGAACGCGCCCTTGTCCACGAAATCCTCCAAGAACACCGCCCATTCGAAATACTGAGTGTTGCATTTGATGCCGATTCTCTTCCAGGCATTCTGGGCGACGGTCATGATATTCTTGCGCGCGGGATTGCCGCTGTTGGTGATCAAATTAAACTCGAAGACGGTCCCGTCTTTCTCCAGCCATCCTTCGGCGTTCTTGCGCCAACCGGCCTCTTCCAGCAGCCGCAATGCGGCCGCCGGATCGTAAGGCAGGGGCTGCACCGCGGGATCGTACCAAGCGGTCTCCTTGGGAAAGGGACCGGTGGTGCGCTCGCCTTCGCCATACAAGAGGTAGCGGATAATTTCGTCCACATCGATGGCCATGCCGAGCGCCCGGCGCACCCGCGGGTCCGCGAACAACGGCTTCCGCAGGTTGTACCCGATGTAGCTATAGCTCAAGGCGAGGCTCGAAAACGACTGATAGCTGTCGTCCTTTAGATACCGGGCCACTTGATGGGGCATGGCCCCGTAGTAGTCGACGGCGCCGGTGCGAAACTCCACCTCCTGGGTTAGGGCGTCGGGAATGATGCGCAAATAGTAGTCTTCGAACTCGGGGCGGCCCTCCCAGTAATCGTCGTTGCGTTCGAGGTGGATAAATTCATCGCCTCGCCACTCAACAAATTTAAAGGGACCGGACCCGATCGGATGCCGATTGAAGCGGCGCTCACGCATGCCAAAGGCCGCGCGCGCCGCCGCGGACAGGTTTTGCGTCTCCGCCCTACTAGCCTCTTCGCTCAAAAGGTGCTGGGGCAGGATCCCCATCGTCCAGGCGTTGATCGCCGGGGAATGCAGCCGTTTGTACGTGATCTTCACGCTATGGAGATCGGGGATCTCGATCGACTTGATCGGCTCGAAGTCGGAGACGCGCGGGGAGAGATTCTTGGGGTTCATGATGGCGTCGTAGGTAAATTTCACATCCCGCGCCGTCACCTCCGTTCCATCGTGGAAGCGGACGCCGCGGCGGAGGTGGAATACGATCACCGGGTTATGCTCCGCGATCGGAAGCAGTTCCGCCAGATGGGGCCGAAGTCGATCCGCGGCGCCGGGCTCCTCGGCATCTATGTGCCGCCGGTGGCGGAACCCATCGAGATAACCGGATCCCAAGATGGGCTCGAGGCGAGAAAAAAAATCCTGGTCCACACGAGACAGCGAAAACCGGAGGCGCTCCGGAACCCGCACCTTAACACGTATTTCCGCGGGTTTGCCCTCGGCTGGCGGTGTCACTACGGTCTCTGCGCGGGTTTCAGGATGCAACACGTCGATAGCCAGTATTAATCCTTTCAAGCCACTTCGGCCCCCACGATCGCGCGCGTCGAGGATACGCTTTTTAAGCTCGGCAGCGGAAACCGGCGTTCCATCCGGCAAGTGCTTGTCCGGACGCACGATTAAATACGCTTGTTCCGTGATCGCCCAGTCCGTGGCCAAACGGCCTCGGAGCCTGAGATCTTGATCCGCCCCCAACAGACCCTCAAACACATAGTCGGTAATGCCGCTGCTGACGGTGTCCGCGTTGAGGATCGGGTTTAGGATCTTGGCATCGGCGGCCGAGGCTTCGATATACTTAAGCAAGCGCTTGGGATTACCGGCGGATTGCTGATCATAAGTGGGTACCCAGAAATAAGCCTGTAGCAGCGCCACGAGCAGCACCAAGGGAACGGCCAGGAGCCAGCGTCTTAACGCCATCGGCTACCTTTCGCGGAGCCGCGGACCCCGGGGAATCGACGGCGTAGCTCGAAGACCATGGCTTGTATATGATAGCGCTAGGTGCGCATGAACGTCTAACGCGTAAAGAGCCATCAAGCTTAGGGGAATGTTAAATGGGATTTCTTGACGGAAAACGGGCTTTGATCGTGGGAGTCGCCAGCAACCGTTCGATTGCCTGGGGGATCGCCAAGGCCATGCGGCGCGAGGGCGCGGAGCTTGCGTTCACGTTTCAGAACGAGCGTCTGAAAGAACGCGTCGAGGAACTCGCCGCCGAATTGGGTTCCACCATCATCGTCGCTTGCGACGTCGCCAGTGACTCCGAGATCCAAGCGCTGTTCGAACGTTTGGATGATTATTGGGATCATCTCGATATTCTAGTGCACGCGGTCGCCTTCGCACCACGGGAGCAGCTGGAAGGCCACTTCCTCGACACCGTTACTCGCGACGGTTTCCGCATCGCGCACGAGGTAAGCTCGTATAGTTTTTCCGCGCTTGCCAACGGGGCGCGGGTGATGATGAACGGCCGGCAAGGATCTCTCTTAACCCTGACCTATCTCGGCGCCATCCGCGCCATGCCTAATTACAACGTCATGGGGCTCGCCAAGGCGAGCCTCGAGGCGAACGTAAGATACATGGCGCACAGCCTCGGCCCCGAGGGGATCCGTGTCAACGCGATTTCCGCGGGCCCCATCAGGACCCTTGCCGCTGCGGGCATCACGGGATTCCGTAGGTTCCTCGATCATGTCGAGAAGACCGCGCCTCTGCGGCGCAATATTACGATCGACGAGGTTGGAAACGTTGCCGCGTTTCTGTGTTCGGATCTCGCCTCAGCAATCACCGGCGAGATCACGTACGTCGATGGCGGCTTTAATATCGTCGGGATGTGAATCGTCTGATCATAAGTTTTCCGAAAAAATCGCGATATCGGCACGCCGCCGTAAATCGCTCATGAGATCCCGCCACTCCTGGTTACTGGTAGTGCGCAGGAGTTCGTCCTTTAATTGCTTACGCCGCTCTGCGTCCACGGTCTCGGCCTTATCAACGTCCAACAGCGCGATGAGCGCATAATCCCCGTTGTCGAGCACGCTACCACCATAACTAGCCTTGCCCTCGTTCGGCCGCGGTAACTTGAACGCCATCCGCCGCAGAACGTTATCGACGCCGGTGTCATCGCGGCCAAGCTTTTCCTTCTCCACCCATTTTAATCCTTCCTTGGATGCAAGTTGCTCGCGGCCTTCGCCGCTCTTCAAGCGCTGCAATAGCGCCTCACCTTGCGTTTTCGCCGCCGCTTTGGCCTTATCCGAGGAAATGGCTGCCTTAATGTCGTTCTTCACCTCATTGAGAGGCCGCAATTTTGCCGCTCTATGCTCTTTCACGCGGATGACGACGATATGATGGTCACCGAGCTCCAAGGGCTCGCTATTCAAGCGTTCCTCCAAAACCTCGGGACTGAAGGCGGCATCGCTGACCTTTTCATGCGCGCCGATCTCCTCGCCTCCGGTACGCCCGAAGTAAGCGCTTTCTTGGACCTTCAATCCCGAGCTTTGCGCGGCGACCTCCAGCGTATCGGGATGTTCGTAGACCAGTGTCTCGATCTTTTCGCTCAAATCGAAGAACCGCCGTTCGGCTTGCTCGTTACGGTAGTTTTTTTCGATCTCTTCGCGAACCTCTTCGAACAACTTTGTCTTGCTTGTCTTAATCCCGTCTAAGCGGATCAAATGAAAGCCAAAATCGGTCCGCACCGCGCCAGAGATCTCTCCCGGTTTCAGCGCGTAGACGGCCTCTTCGAACGGCGGCGCCATCACCCCACGCTGGAAAAAACCGAGATCGCCCCGCTTTGCTTTCGACCCGAGGTCCTCGGAATACTTCGCGGCAAGCTCTTCGAACGATTCACCCTTTTTCACTCGCTCCGCCAGCGCTTCGATCACCTTGCGGGCTTTACTGACCGCTTCCTGATCGGCCTCCTTCGCGACCTTGATCAAGATATGATGCGCCCGGCGCTGCTCGGGCAGCGTATAGGCTGATTTATGCTCGTCGTAGTAGCCACTGAGCGCATCCGGCGTCACCTCGATCTGCTTGGCAATCTCCTCGAGCGACAGCTCGAGGTAGGCGATCTTCACTTGCTCTGGGGCGGTATACGTCTCGGTCTCACCCTTATAACGCAGTGCAATCTCCTCGTCACTGACTTGCAGCGACGATTGCAACGGCTGCGCGGCAATGATCGCATAGGTGATCAAACGCGTTTGGCTCTTGATTTTAGCGACCAGATCAATCTCACGTTTGGTTACGAAGGAGGTGTCGATCACGGCTTTGTGAACCTGGTCGGTCAACAATTCACGCCGCAACTGCTCCTCGAACGTAACCGCTGACATCCCCGCGCTCTGTAATCCCCGCTCGTAAAGATTATTGGAAAACTTACCGTCTCTTTGAAACGCGGGAAAGGTTTTCACCGCCTGGGTAACTTGCTGATCGCTGATCCTCAGACCAAGCTTTTCGCCGAGCTGTTTTTTGAGCAGCATCTCCACCATTTGGTCGAGCGTTTGCTGTTTCAGCCCGTCTTCGTTTGCTTTTTCCGATAAGCGCCCAAGGATCATTTGGTATTGCTTACGGTATTGCTGGTAGGCCCGCTGGAAGGCGTCTAATTCAACCTCCTCGCCGTTGACTTCCGCCACCGCGACCTCCTCGGCGGCCGTGAAGTACTCCTGGATCCCCCAGAATGCAAATGGAATGCAGATCAATCCGATGATGATCCACGCGAGCCAGCCTTGAGCGCGATCATGAATGCTTTGTAACATCTTGCCGGAACGACCTCGTAGGAATGATATGGAAACGGCCAGCGGACGGCACTCCAACCCCCACGGTGAAATCCAGCTATACGGGAATAGCGGAAGGCGCAACCCGAGGGGGTTGCGCGCTGCACGGAGGTTGGCGGAGTGGACGGGACTCGAACCCGCGACCCCCGGCTTGACAGGCCGGTATTCTAACCAACTGAACTACCACTCCGGCGCTGAGCGACGGGCGCTGGTGGGTGCTGAGGGGTTCGAACCCCCGACCTTCGCCTTGTAAGGGCGACGCTCTCCCGACTGAGCTAAGCACCCAAGGTGCCGGTTAGTTTACGGCATCCTTGAGGCCCTTTCCAGGCTTGAATGCCGGGACTTTCGACGCCGCGATTTTTATGGTTTCTCCGGTGCGAGGGTTGCGGCCCGCGCGCGCCGCCCGCTTGCGCACGGAAAAGGTGCCGAAACCAACCAAGGTCACTTCGTCGTTCTTTTTTAGCGCCTTGGTGATCGCATCAACCATCGCGTCCACCGCGCGGCCCGCCGAGGCCTTGGGTAGGTCGGCGGATTCAGCAACCACGTCGATTAGATCAGTCTTATTCATTCATTTGCCTCCCTTGTCGAAGCAGTTGTGGATTCATTGTAGTGGGCCGCGCTATACCCGGGATCTCAATAACGCTGCGGTCGAACGGCGTTGGATGGCGCGGCGATGTGTTATACCAACTCGCCTAAAACGCGTCAAGCAGGCAATTAGCGGCCCCGGCGCCCCGCTTGCCCGCTCGCTGGTCTGAGTTTGCGGCAGCCGTACCTCAATGCGGTCTGATGACATCCTTGCCCGGCTCGGCGCCTGATGACTCCGGGGTAATGGCGTCGAGGTTCTCGCTCGCCGAGGCAACGGCTTCCGGCATATATTGCAAGGCCAGCGTCAGGACTTCGTCGATCCAGGTCACGGGTTTGATATCGAGGTTCTGCTTGATGTTTTTCGGAACATCTTCCAGTTCCCGCTCATTCTCGGCGGGAATGAGAACCACCTTGATCCCGCCGCGCAACGCGGCGAGGAGCTTTTCTTTCAACCCGCCGATCGGCAGGACTTCACCGCGTAAGGTAATCTCCCCGGTCATGGCGACACTCGAGCGTACGCGGATCCCGGTCAACGCCGAGACCAGCGCCGCGCACATGGCGACACCGGCGCTCGGTCCGTCCTTGGGCGTTGCGCCTTCCGGCACATGAAAGTGAACGTCATGCTGGCGATAAAAGGCTGGATCGATGCCCAGATTCGCCGCGCGGCTGCGCACCACGGTCATGGCGGCCTTGATGGATTCCTGCATCACCTCGCCTAGCTGCCCGGTATAGGTCTCCTTGCCCTTGCCAGGAACGACCGCGGCTTCGATCGTCAATAAATCCCCTCCGACCTCGGTCCACGCCAATCCCGTGACTTGGCCGACGCGGTCCTCTTCTTCGGCCAAACCGTAGCGGAAGCGCTTTACACCAAGATATTTATGCAAGCTTTTTGGCGTGACGGCGACCATCTTCTCGGTGGGCTTCAAAAGCACGCGCTTCACGACTTTGCGGCATATGTTGGCAATCTCGCGTTCCAAATTCCGCACGCCCGCTTCACGCGTGTAATAGCGGATCATCTCCCGGACGGCCGACTCGGTAATCAAGACCTCCTTCTCACGCAGCCCGTTGTTCTTCTTCTGCTTGGGAATGAGATATTTATCGGCGATATTGACTTTTTCGTCCTCGGTGTAGCCCGGGATGCGGATGACCTCCATGCGGTCGAGCAACGGCGGAGAGATGTTGAGAGTGTTCGCCGTCGTGACGAACATCACCTCCGACAAATCGTAATCGACCTCGAGATAATGGTCATTGAACGTATGGTTCTGTTCCGGATCGAGGACCTCCAACAACGCGGAAGCGGGATCGCCGCGAAAATCCGCGGAGATCTTGTCGATCTCATCCAATAACAACAGCGGATTCTTGGCCCCCCCCTTGGCCATGACCTGCAGGATCTTACCCGGCATCGAACCGACATAGGTGCGCCGGTGGCCGCGGATCTCCGCCTCGTCGCGCACGCCGCCCAGCGACATGCGCACGAAGGTGCGGTTGGTCGCGCGCGCGATCGATCGCCCTAGCGAGGTCTTGCCCACGCCCGGCGGACCCACCAAGCATAGGATGGGGCCCTTGGATTTCTTCACTCGCTGCTGCACGGCAAGGTATTCCAGGATCCGTTCCTTCACCTTTTCCAGCCCGTAGTGGTCCTCCTCGAGAATGGATCCGGCTTGGGACAGATCGCGGCTGATTTTCGTGCGCTTTTTCCATGGCACGCTCACCATCCAGTCGACGTAATTCCGAACCACAGTCGCTTCCGCGGACATGGGCGACATCATCTTGAGCTTTTTTAACTCCGCCAGCGCCCGATCCTTGGCTTCCTTGGGCATTCCGGCCTTCCCGATCGTTCTGGCCAGCTCATCGAGATCGCTGCCGCTCTCTTCGAGATCCCCCAGCTCCTTTTGTATGGCCTTCATTTGTTCGTTCAAATAATATTCCCGTTGGCTCTTCTCCATCTGCCGTTTCACGCGCCCTCGCAAGCGCTTTTCCACTTGCAGGAGATCGAGCTCGCTCTCAAGGACGCCGACCAACTGCTCCAGACGATTGGAAAGATCGGTGATCTCGAGGAGCTTTTGTTTTTGCTCAAGCTTAATCGACAGGTGTGCGGCGATGGTGTCTCCCAACCGCTCCGGATCGTCGATAGACGATAAGGTCGCAAGGATCTCCGCGGGGATTCTCTTGTTAAGCTTGACGTATTGGTCGAACTGATCGAGCAGCGTCCTGCACAACACCTCCGCCTCGCGCGGGTCGATCTCCTCGGAACTCGGAAACTCCACCTTCGCGTTGAACAAACGCTCGGTCTCTGTAAAAGCGAGGATCCGCGCGCGGCGCACCCCTTCCACCAGCACCTTGATCGTGCCGTCGGGTAACTTCAACAGTTGCAGGATGTTCGATACGGTTCCTACCCAATGGAGATCGCCGACATCAGGGTTATCGTCGGCCGCGCTCTTTTGGGCGACGAGCACGATTTGCTTGCCCCCATCCATCGCTTGTTCAAGCGCCTTGACCGATTTCTGCCTGCCCACGAACAGTGGGATCACCATATGCGGATAGACCACTACATCGCGCAGCGGCAATACGGGCACTATCGTCTGTTCAGTCATCTTGTCTTGCCTTCCTTCGCCGGGCAACGAGTTAGATCGCACTACTCCCAGGTAACGCACGCGCTCTCAGAGCTTGTGAACTAATCTGCTGCGCACCGCTGCGCCGCGTGCTCGCTCAATCCGATGCCGCTTTGGAGATTTCAGCACTCTCGTAAATATACAGAGGTTTCGATTCTCCCTTGATGACCGCATCGTCGACCACCACCTTGACCACATTCTCGAGCGAAGGCAACTCGAACATGGTGTCGAGTAGATTGTGCTCAAGGATCGAACGCAGGCCGCGCGCCCCGGTTTTGCGCTCAACGGCTTTACGGGCGACGGCACGCAAGGACTCGTCCCGGAACTCCAAGGCGCACCCTTCCATCTCAAAGAGCCTTGCATACTGTTTGGTGATCGCGTTCTTCGGTTCGGTAAGAATTTGGATCAGCTGTGTTTCGTCCAATTCGTCCAGCACGGCAATCACGGGGAGCCGTCCGACGAACTCGGGGATCAGCCCATACTTGATGAGGTCCTCCGGTTCGACTTGGTGCAAAAGCTCGCTCATGCTCTTCTTGTCTTCTTTACTCTTGACCTCCGCGGAGAAACCGATCCCACCCCTTTCGGAACGCGCGCGGATGATTTTTTCGAGGCCCGAGAAGGCTCCGCCGCAAATAAACAGGATATTGCTTGTATTGACCTGCAGGAATTCCTGCTGCGGGTGCTTGCGGCCGCCCTGCGGGGGCACCGAGGCGATCGTACCCTCGATGAGTTTCAGGAGCGCTTGCTGTACGCCTTCCCCCGAGACATCCCGCGTAATCGAGGGATTATCGGACTTGCGGGAAATCTTGTCGATCTCGTCGATGTAGACGATCCCCGTTTGCGCCTTCTCGACATCGTAGTCGCATTTCTGCAGCAGCTTCTGGATAATGTTCTCGACATCTTCGCCCACGTAACCCGCTTCGGTTAAGGTTGTCGCATCGGCAATCGTGAAAGGAACGTTGAGGAGCCGTGCCAAGGTTTCGGCCAAGAGTGTTTTTCCACTGCCCGTGGGACCGACCAACAGCACGTTGCTCTTGGCAAGCTCGACATCGTTTTGCTTGATGCGCGAGGTCAATCGCTTGTAATGGTTGTATACGGCAACCGACAGGATTTTCTTCGCCCGATCTTGCCCGATGACGTATTCGTCCAGTATGTGCCGGATCTGCTGCGGCGCCGGCAGCTTTTTGTTTCCTCCCGCGGCGGATTTACCGTGCATCTCCTCGCGGATGATATCGTTGCAAAGCTCCACGCACTCATCACAGATGAACACCGACGGACCGGCGATAAGCTTGCGTACCTCGTGCTGACTCTTACCGCAGAATGAACAATACAAGAGCCGTTCTCCGTCACCGCCTCTAGACTGTTTGCCGTCGTTCATTGGCCACCTCTAGGCATTAGGGATTTAACCTTGCAGGGCTGATCTTTAACCATAGCAATCTATAAGCCACCCACCGGACGTAGCGCGCGTTGATAGAGTACTTCATCTATCAACCCATACTCCTTGGCTTCCTCCGCCCCCATGAAATTATCCCGCTCAGTGTCCGCTTCGATTTTCTTCAGTGCTTGCCCGGTATGCCGCGCGAGTATCTGATTCAAGCGTTCCCGCGCTTTTAATATCTCGCGCGCGTGGATGTCGATATCGGATGCCTGGCCCTGGAAGCCACCGAGCGGTTGATGAATCATGAGGCGCGAGTGCGGTAAACAGTGGCGCTTGCCTTTCGCGCCGCCGGCGAGCAGCAGCGCTCCCATGCTCGCTGCCTGCCCGACACACATGGTATTGACGCTCGGCTTGATAAACTGCATGGTGTCATAGACTGCCAGGCCCGCGCTCACGGAACCCCCAGGGGAATTGATATACAGATGCACATCCTTGTCCGGGTTCTCCGACTCCAGAAACAACAACTGGGCCACGATCACGTTGGCCACTTCATCCGTCACCGGCCCGACGAGAAACACCACCCGCTCCTTAAGAAGCCGGGAGTAAATATCGTACGCCCGCTCACCCCGCGCCGACTGTTCAACAACAATCGGCACCAGATTGAGCCCTCTTAGGGTGGATTTCTCACTCTCGTACATAGTTAATCAGCTTGCCGTCGCTTGGTCGTCAGTCTGCCGTGGATTCATCAGCGCGTCAAACGTCAACGCTTGTTCCTTGATTGTAGCTCTGCTAAGCACCCAGTTTACCACCTCGTTTTCAAGGATCAGGGCTTCGACGCTCGCGAGGCGCTTGCGATCCTCGTAATACCATTTAACCACGGCCGCGGCGTCCTCGAAACCCACCGCCATGCTTTCGACGGCGGATCTCAGCATCGATGAACTCACCACGAAGCCGATAGTTCTAACGAACTCGCCGATGATGAGGCCGACCGCAACCCGCCACCGGGCACGCTCCTCAAACAGTTCGACGGGGGGCATCTCAATCCGTTCTTGCTTGCCGCTTCGCAGCACCTGAGTACGATAGGCCTCATCCCGGAGACTCCGGGCTTCGGCATGGACCAACGCCTTTGGCAATTCCATCGGGTTGGCTTCGAACAGCGCCTGCATGGCACAAGTTTTCACCCGCGTTTGCAGGCGCTGATTGCGCTCGCTTTCGAGGCTCGCGCGCACCCTTGTGCGCACCTCTTCCGCTCCACCCGGCTCGATTCCTAGGCGCTCGGGCAACCCCTCATCCAACGAGGGCAACACGGGTTTTGAGACACTCAAGCACTGGATCAGGAAACGGGCCGGCTTCCCGGCGAGATCGGAATTCTGGGAATCCGCCGGAAAGGTGAGATCCACGCTACGTTCCGCGCCGGGTTCAAGCCCTACCAGCGCTTCCTCGAATCCAGGCAGGAGATCGGATGCGCCCAGTTCCAACGTGAAACCGGACGCGTGGCTGCCTGCGAAAGGTAGGCCTGCGATGCTACCCTGAAAATCAATCTCCAGACGGTCTCCGCGTTGCGCCGGCCGCTCTACTTTTTCCCAACCGCGATACCGCTGTTGCAGCGCATGGATGGCGCTATCCACATCCTCATCGGTAATGTCGCAAACCACTCTTGTGACCTGAAGATCTTCGGCCGGAACCAGCGTGACTTCGGGGTAGATCTCGAAGGTCGCCTTGTAGATCAATCCCTGACCGGAGGCGGCAGTGAGCGGCTCGATGGCGGGATCTCCCACCGGCCGAACGTTCTCCTTGCGAATCGCCTCCGCATAGCTGGACCGCAGGATATCGTCCAGTACCTCTTGACGCAGTTGTTCGCCGTAACGGCGCTGCACTAGCTTCATGGGCACCTTGCCGACGCGAAAGCCGTCGATCCTGGCGGTTCGTGTTAACTTCACGAGCCGCTGCTGTAGCTCCGAGGCGATGTTCTCCTCAGGGATCTCGACGGTGATGCGGCGCTCGAGCGCTCCGGTCGTTTCCAATGAAACCTGCATTGATATCTACCTGTCACCAAGCGGCGGCGTGATTTACGCAACTGGTGCGAAAGGAGAGACTCGAACTCTCACGGGTTGCCCCACTGGATCCTAAGTCCAGCGCGTCTACCAATTCCGCCACTTTCGCAGACATCAAGAAGTCCACGCATCCTATTTGAATCGTTTGAATCGCTGGCCAGGATAGCATCTAACGGTTTATTGAAAAACCACCCTACCGTTGTGTCATCAAATACGTCATGACCGCGCTCACGGTCAACGATTCTTACCGGCGCAGTGATAGTGCTGGTCAGCGCAACGATTCGACGCGCTTGCGTTGCTCCCGCAGCCGCATGAGGGCGCGCGTCAACTCTTCGCAGCGTTGTTGCTCCTTGGCTACGACCGCACTCGGCGCGCGTTCGAGAAACTCTTGATTCTCGAGTTTTTGCGTCGCCCGCATATAATCGTGCTCCAGCTTTTCGACCTCGCCATCGAGCCGCCGCAGTTCCGCGTCGCGATCGATGAGGCCCGCTAAGGGTATGAACAGGCTCAGCCCACCCGCTAAAGCCGCGGCCATATCCGCAGAAGGCGTGCCCGTGAGTGTTTGCAGTGATGAGACATGGCCAAGATGCATGAGAAACAGGCGATTGTTTTCCAGCCATTGATGCTCGGCGCCGGATCCATGCTCTGTCAGCACCGCCAAGGGCTTCGCCGGCGCAAGGTCCATCTCCGCACGTACGCGCCGCACAGCGAGGACAAAACTCCTCACCCAATTGAATTCCTCCATCGCGGCGGTGTCGATTTCGAGCGCCCCGGGCGCCGGATAAGCTTGCAATAGGATCGAATCGCCGCTGACGCCCCCGAGCGGCGCGACGCGTTGCCAGATCTCCTCGGTGACGAAGGGAATGATCGGATGCGCCAGCCTCAACAAGGTCTCAAGCACCTCGACCAGGGTCTGTAAACATCCGCGCCGCACCCGCTCGTCAGTAGCGTGGTTCAGCGCCGCCTTGGACCATTCGAGGTACCAGTCACAATACTCGTCCCAGGTGAACTCGTAGATCGCCTGGGCAGCGAGGTCGAAGCGGTAAGTCCCGAAGGCCTCGATGGCAGCCTGTTGCGCTTGGAGCAAACGCGATCGGATCCAGCGCTCCCCCAAGCCATAGGTTCCTTCCGCGCTAGAGGCCGCCTCACCCCCGGTGGCGAGCAGCACGTAGCGCGCGGCGTTCCAGAGCTTATTGCAAAAGTTCCGGTAGCCTTCGATACGGCCGAGATCGAAGCGGATATCCCGACCCTGAGTGGCCAGCGCCGCGAAAGTAAAGCGGAGGGCGTCGGCGCCGTATGCCCCGATACCCCGCGGAAATTGCTTGCGCGTGGCGCGCTCGATCTTAGCGGCGTCTTGCGGCTGCATGAGACCCGTGGTACGTTTCGCGACCAAAGCGTCAAGCTCGATACCGTCGATGAGATCGAGCGGATCGAGGATGTTGCCTTTGGATTTCGACATCTTGTTGCCGTCGGCGTCGCGCACCAGTCCATGGATATAAACCTCCTTGAACGGAACCTGCTGCGTGAACTTGAGCCCCATCATGATCATCCTGGCCACCCAGAAGAAAATGATGTCGAACCCGGTCACCAAGACATCGGTCGGGTAAAAGCGCCGCAGCTCATCGGTCTCCTCCGGCCAGCCCAAGGTCGAAAACGGCCAGAGCGCCGATGAAAACCAGGTATCGAGCACGTCGGGATCCTGGGCCAGAGCTTGCCCGTCGGGGATCCCATGGTGGCCGCGCGCCTCGGCCTCGGTGCGGCCTACATAGGCATGGCCTTGATCGTCATACCAGGCCGGGATCCGGTGTCCCCACCAAAGCTGCCGGGAGATACACCAATCCTTGATGTTGCGCATCCATTCGAAGTAGGTCTTCGCCCAAACGTCCGGGACGAAGCGGATGGCGCCCTCTTCGACCGCACGAATTGCGGGCTCGGCGAGCGGCGCTACGCGCACGAACCATTGGTCGGTGAGATAAGGTTCAAGGACCGCATTCGAGCGATCCCCGCGCGGCACCGTATGCTTGTATTCCTCGACCCTTTCGAGCAGCCCTTGTTGCTCCAAATCGTGCACGATGCGCGCGCGCGCTTCGAAGCGATCCAGATCGCGATAGGCCGGAGGCGCTTCGGCATTAATTACCCCGCGCTCGCTCAGGATACTAATCAACGGCAACTTGTGTCTGACCCCGACTTCATAGTCGTTAAAATCATGCGCCGGGGTGATCTTCAAGCACCCCGATCCGAACTCCTTATCGACATAGGGATCGCCGATCACCGGAATGTTCCGGCCGGTGAGCGGCAATTGCACCTCTTGACCGATGTAGGACTGGAAGCGCGCGTCCGCAGGATGAACCGCCACCGCGACATCGCCCAACATCGTCTCGGGTCGGGTGGTGGCCACGACCAGGTGCCCTTTCCCGTGGGCCAGCGGGTAGCGGATGTGCCAGAGATGACCTTGCTCCTCGGTGGCTATCACCTCGAGATCTGAAAGGGCCGTTAACAAGACCGGGTCCCAGTTCACGAGCCGCTTGCCCCGGTAAACAAGCCCCTCTTCATAGAGGCGCACGAATACCTCCGTCACCGTCGCCGATAAACCGGGATCCAAGGTGAAGCGCTCGCGCGACCAGTCCATGGCGGCGCCCAAACGCCGAAGCTGACGGGTAATCGTGTCACCCGACTGTGCTTTCCATCGCCACACCGCTTCCGTGAAGGCTTCTCGTCCCATTTCCTGCCGCGTCAACCCCTGCTCGGTCAATTGGCGCTCGACCACCATCTGGGTGGCGATCCCGGCGTGGTCGGTGCCGCATTGCCAGAGTGTGCTGCAACCCCGCATGCGGTGATAGCGGATCAAGCAGTCCATAAGCGTGTCTTGGAATGCATGGCCCATGTGCAGGCTGCCGGTGACATTGGGCGGCGGAAGCATGATGCAGTACGCGGACCCGGAGCCGTGCGGCGCGAAATACCCGCGGCTTTCCCAGGTGTCGTACCAATGCTGTTCGATGTCCTTGGGATCGTAGGTCTTGTCCATGGTGATCGCTGGGGTTTCGGGCGAATCTCGTGCTGCGGATGCGCTGGCCGGCGCGGCGGCGGGCAGGCCACGCAAGGCTCTAATCTCGGTCAGAATGCGATGGGTGGCGTGCGCGATCTGAACCGAAATAATACGCTGCATGTGGCCGGTAATGCGCACCGCGAGCGCCTCGAGCTCGGGGGAGTCCAACGGCGGCATCGCTGGCAAAGCCGAAACGCGATCTTGAACCACCACATCCTTAAGCACCGGGATCTCGGTCTCGCCGTCCGCTCGCACTGACTCCGAATCCGTTGCTGCGAGGTAGTCATCGCCGGCCGGCGACGCCTGCAGGGAAGCATCAGGACGCGCCGGATCGCTCATGTGCGGCGTGCAGCCGATGCGTTTCCAGCGTATAACCGGCCTGCCGATAGGTTCGATAACGCCCTCGCGCCTCCTCGCGTTGCGCGGGATCGCAATCAACCACCTCGATGAGGCGCTCGAATGACCCACCGGGCGCGGCAGCGCTCATGTTGACCAAGATCTCGGCGGGCGGGTGCTCGCCTTGCCATCCAATCAAGATGGGGGTTTCGGGATCGGGATGTTCATCCCAGCGCTGATGCGGCAGAAAACTGATGTCTTTATGGGTCCAAAGCAAGTCATCGATCTGCTCCGCATGCTCCGCGGACCCCGCAAGAATGCACACACGCTGACCGCTCGCGAAGGCCTTGCCGACGAGCGTGCACACGACTTGGCCGCGGGTACGACCATCGCCCTCCTCCAGGAGGTAGAAATCAACCCGGGGCATGGTCCTCGGGCTTGCGTACCCGATCAAGCAGGTATTGAACGAGCAGCGGCACCGGACGGCCCGTCGCCCCTTTCTTGTTTCCCGTACGCCACGCGGTTCCGGCAATGTCCAAATGCGCCCATTTCAAATCCTTGGCAAAGCGCGCGAGAAAGCACGCGGCGGTAATGCTACCGGCCTCACGGCCGCCGACATTGGCGAAGTCCGCGAAGGGACTGTCGAGCTGTTTCTGATAGTCCTCCCAAAGGGGCAGTTGCCAAGCCCGATCGCCGCTCCGCCCGCCCGCGGCCAGCAAGGCCGCGGCCAAGGGCTCGTGATTGCTCAAGAGCCCCGAGGCGTGCTGACCCAAGGCGACCACGCAGGCACCCGTCAGAGTCGCGATATCGATGACCACCGCGGGCTTGAAGCGTCGGGCATAGGTCAAGGTATCACAAAGGACGAGCCGCCCTTCGGCGTCGGTGTTGAGGATTTCGATCGTCTGGCCCGAGAGGCTAGTCACAATATCCCCGGGCTTTACCGCATTACCGCCGGGCATGTTTTCCGTCGCCGGAATGAGGCCGACGAGGTTGATCGGCAATTGCAGCTCGGCAACGGCCCGCAGTGTCCCGAGGACGCTGGCCGCCCCGCACATGTCGTATTTCATCTCATCCATGGCGGCGGCCGGCTTGATCGAAATACCACCCGAATCGAAAGTGATCCCCTTACCTACCAAGGCCACCGGGGCTTGCGCCGCGTGCGCTCCCCGGTACTGCACGATGATGAGCGCCGGCGGCTCGCGGCTGCCGCGGGCCACCGCCAGGAAGGCTCCCATCCTTAGCCTCCTGATCTGCGCTACCCCCAAGACCTCAACCTTTAACGCCGCGTAGCGTTTCTGCATCCGCCGCGCCTCATCCGCGAGATAGGCCGGGGTGCAAATGTTGCTCGGCAGATTGGCGAGATCTTTCGCCAAACGGACCCCCTCGGCGATGCCGCGGCCCTCTCGTAAGGACTCCTCGGCGGCCGAGGCGTCGTGCGGTTTCGCGATCGCGACCCGCAGCGAGCGCAGGGACGCGGCGGACGTTTCGCGCTTGCTTTTCAGCCGCTCGAAGCGGTAGAGGGTGCTCTCGGCGGTTTCCACCAGTTGCCTCACCTTCCAGCCGAGGCCGCGATCCGGGATCGGGATCTCCGCGAGGTAGCTCGCGGCTTCGGTCACCCCCGCGTCGTTTAACGCCGTCACCCCCTTGGCGACGATCTCGCGATACTTGTTATCGGACAGCTCGTTCTCCGGCCCGCATCCGATGAGTAAAATGCGCTCGGCCGCCGTGCCCGGGATCTGATGCAGCATCAAGGTTTGGCCGCATCGCCCTTCGAGATCACCGCGCTTGATGATGCGGCGGATGTAATGGTGACTGGCTTGGTCCAGTTGCGCCGCGGTCTCCGCAAGCTTGCGCTTA